>NZ_JBHSFP010000034.1:0-98139 GCF_042654065.1 Sphaerisporangium dianthi
ACAACGGCCGATCCACCGGCCGACCCTGACCATAGGTCGCCAGCAACGCCTGCGCCTCGATCGGATCACCCAACGTCGTACCGGTGCCATGCGCCTCCACCACATCCACATCGGCCACACCAAGACCGGCGTTCGCCAACGCCTGCCGGATCACCCGCCGCTGCGCCGACCCGTTCGGCGCAGCCAGCCCGTTGGAGGCGCCGTCCTGATTCACCGCCGAACCACGAACCACCGCCAGCACCCGATGCCCGTTACGCCGCGCATCCGACAACCGCTCCAGCAGAAGAACACCGACACCCTCCCCCCAACCCGTCCCATCCGCCGCGGCCGCGAACGACTTGCACCGACCGTCGGGAGCCAGACCGCGCTGCCGGGAGAACTCGACGAACTCGATCGGGGTGGACATCACCGTCACCCCGCCGGCCAAGGCGAGCGCGCACTCGCCGCTGCGCAACGACTGCGCGGCGAGGTGCACGGCCACCAACGACGACGAGCACGCTGTGTCCACGGTCAGCGCGGGCCCTTCGAACCCGAACGTGAACGCGACCCGGCCGGAGACCACACTGGTCGCGTTACCGGTCAGCAGCAGTCCGGCGACCTGCTCAGGCGTGCCGGCGAGGCTGCCGGCGTAGTCACGTCCGGAGACGCCGGCGAAGACGCCGGCCGGTGTGCCGCGCATCGAACGCGGGTCGATGCCCGCGCGCTCGAACACCTCCCATGACGCCTCCAGCAGCAGTCGCTGCTGGGGATCCATCGCGAGGGCCTCCCGTGGCGAGATGCCGAAGAACTCGGAGTCGAACTCGGTCGCGTCGTGGACGAAGCCGCCGAAGCGCGTGTACGAGGTGCCCTGCCGGGCCGGATCGGGGTGGTAGAGCCGGTCGACATCCCAGCCGCGGTCCGCGGGGAACGGCCCGATCGCATCGCCGCCCGAGAGCACGAGCCGCCAGAGCTGCTCCGGAGTGGCCACTCCACCTGGGTAGCGGCACGCCATGCCCACGATGGCGATCGGCTCGTCGTGCACGTCCCCCGCACCGCGTGGCGCCGCCGGGGAGTCTTCGGAGACCCCCATGGCACTCGCACGGAGGAACACGGCCAGTTCCTGCGGTGTCGGGTGGTCGAAGACCATCGTCGCCGGCAGCCGCAGGCCTGTGGCCGCGGCCAGTTCGTCCCGCAGCCGCACAGCCGTCAGCGATTCGAACCCGGCGTCGCGGAAGGACAGGCCCGGGTCGATCGCCCTGGCGGACCGATGCCCGAGCACCGCGGCGGCGGCGGAGCGAACGAGGTCGAGCAGGTACCGGTCGCCGTCGGCGGCCTGCAGGCCGGCCAGCCGTGTGGCGAGCCGGTTGTCGCGCGGTCCGCGCCGCTCGCCATCCCGGTGTCGTGCCTCCGGCAGGTCGGCGACCAGCCGGCTCGGGCGCAGGCTGGTGTAGGAGGACAAAAACCGCGCCCAGTCGAGGTCGGCGATGAGCAGCGAGCGGTGCCCGGAGCCGATCGCGGCCCGCAGCGCGGCGAGAGCGGGTGTCGTGGCCATCTCTCGCAGCCCATGGCCGTCCGTCTCGCCGGCGCCGTCCCGGCCGGCCCAAGGTCCGAAGGACAGCGACAGGATTCGCACACCGTGCTCGTCCCCCCGCGCGGCGAGCGAGTCGGAAAGGGCCGCGACCGCGGCCTGCGCGCCGTAACCCGTGCCGCCGAACACGCCGGCCAGCGGGCAGGAGAATACAACCGTCCGAAGCGACGCGTGGTTGCCCACCTCCGCCAGGAGGGAGCCAGGGGTCGTGCCTCCGGTGAGCTGCTCGGCGAGCTCTGTCGCGTTCAGTTCAGCCAGTGCGACGGGCAGGCGGGCGCCGCCGACGTGGATGACCGTGGTGAGCGGATATTCGGCGGGCAGTTCGGCGAGCAGCCGTCCCAGCGCCGCGCTGTCGGTGGCACCCGCGAACACGACGTGCTCGGCTCGGCAGTCGCGGAGCCAGCGGGAGAACTCGGCCTCCAGTTCCCCGAGCTCGCCGACGACGAGCGTGGTACCGGCGGGCACCCAGGTCTCCCCGACCGTTTCGGCGAGCGCGACGCGGTTCAGGCGGCGGCCGAACATGCCGGCCGGGCGGATCGCGATCTGGTCCTCGCCGTCCGCCCTTGCCAGCGCGCACGCCAACAGTGCCCGAGCGGGGCCGGTCTGGAGGTCGTGGACGTCCACCAGGCCGCCCCAGCGCGAGGGGTGTTCCAGTGCCGCGGTCCGGCCGAGCCCCCACACCGCCGCCTGCTCGTGGCCGTGCACCCGGTCCGTGTCGCCGATCGCGACGGCGCCGCGGGTGACGCACCACAACCTCGCCGGCAGGGCCGCGTCCCCCAGCGCGTTCAGCAGCGTGAGGGTCGTGCCGGCGGGGTCTTCGCCGACAGCGAGCAGGGAAAGCACGCCGACCGCCTCCTGGCACACCTGTGCCAGCCGGGCGGCGAGGGCGTCCCTGTCGAGTCCGGACAGGTCGACCTGGAGGTGCACCACGTCGGCGCCGTGCTCGCGCAGCGCCCTGTCCGCCATTGCTACGAGTGGGCCGTCCGTGCCCGCCGCACTGCTGACCAGCAGCCACCTGCCGTGCAAGCCCGGTCGCGGATCAACGGGCAGCGGCGTCCAGCCGACGCGGTAACCCCAGCTGTCGATGGACTGACGAGGTGGCCCGGCCCAGTGGCGCTCCCGCTGGAACGGGTAGGTCGGCAGGTCGACGGGCCGCGCGTCGCCGCCGGCGAAGAACGCCGCCCAGTCGACCGCCGCTCCGGCCACGTGCGCCTGCGCCACCGCGGTGCTGACGGCGGCGACCTCGTCATCGCCGCCGAGCAGCACGGGTATGAACGCGGCGGCGCCGTCGTCGGAACCGTCCCGTCCCAGCGCGGTGAGTGCCCCGTCCGGGCCGACTTCGATGAACCTGGTGACACCGAGGGTCTTCAGCGTGCCGACGCAGTCGTGGAACCGCACGGTGCCGCGAGCCTGCCGAACCCAGTACTCGGCGGTCGTCATCTCGTCGGTCACCAGGGCACCGGTGAGCGTTGAGACGATCGGGACCCGGGGCGGGTTCAACACGAGGCCGGCGACCACCGCACCGAATCCGGCGAGCATGGGCTCCATCGACGGCGAATGGAAGGCGTGGCTCACCCTCAGCCGCTTGGTCCTCGTCCCGCGCGCCCGCCACGCCGCGGCGATCCGCAGCACCCGCTCCTCGTCGCCGGAGATCACCACGGACCGCGGGCCGTTCACCGCGGCGATGCCGACCTCGCCGAGGCACCCCACCAGGGAGGCCACGACCTCCGGCTCGGCGGCGTTGATCGCCACCATCGCGCCCCCGGAAGGCAGGGCCTGCATCAACCGTCCCCTCGCCGCCACCAGGACTGCGGCGTCCGCGGCGCTGAGCACTCCCGCGACATGCGCCGCGGCCACCTCACCGATCGAATGACCGGCCAGGAAGTCCGGCCGAAGTCCCAAGGACGTGAAGAGCCGGATGAGCGCGACCTCCACCGAGAACAGGGCCGCCTGGGTGAACGCCGTCAGGTCGAGCAGCCCGCTCTCCCGGCTGCCCTCCTCGGCGAACACGACCTCCCGCAGCGGGACGTCCAGCCTGCCGTCGAACAGTGCGCACATTTCGTCGAAGGCGTCGGCGAACACCGGGTGCGCCCGAGCCAGCTCGCGTCCCATGGCCAACCGCTGCGACCCCTGGCCGGCGCACAGGAATACGGTGCCACCTCGTTCTGGCCCCGCCGTGCCCGTGCTCACGCCGGCGGCCGGGACACCGTTCGCCAGCGCCGTGAGAGCCGAGACGTACCCGGCACGATCACCGGCGACAACGGCCGCGCGCTGCCGGAAGTGGGCCCGGGTCGTCGCCAGCGACAAGCCGATGTCCTCGGTGCCGGCATCCGCGCGCCCGTCCAGGTGCTCCAGCAGCCGGCGCGCCTGCAGCCGCACGGCGTCCTCGGTCTTGGCCGACAGCAGCCAGGGGACGTTCGGGGCGTTCGCGGGCGGGGCCGTGCCCGTGACGGTGTCGGGCGCCTGCTCGATGATCACGTGCGCGTTGGTGCCGCTGATGCTGAACGACGAGACCGCGGCGCGCCGGGGATGCCCCGCCGACGGCCACGGCACCTGCTCGGTCAGCAGGCGGACCGCGCCCGAGGACCAGTCGACGTGTGGGGTCGACCGGTCGATGTGCAGTGTCTTCGGGAGGACACCATGCCGCATCGCCATAATCATCTTGAGCACGCCCGCGACGCCCGCCGCCGCCTGCGTGTGGCCGATGTTCGACTTGACCGATCCCAGCCACAGCGGTCGGTCCGCCTGCCTGTTCCGGCCGTAGATCGCCAGCAGGGCACGCGCCTCGATCGGGTCGCCGAGGGTGGTACCGGTGCCGTGCGCCTCCACGGCATCGACATCGGGCGGAGCCAGCCGGGCGTTGGCGAGCGCTTGGCGGATCACTCGTTCCTGCGCGGCGCCGTTCGGTGCGGTCAACCCGTTGGACGCCCCGTCCTGGTTGACCGCGGAACCACGCAGCACCGCCAGGATCCGGTGGCCGTTGCGCTTGGCGTCCGACAGCCTCTCGAGCAGCAGGAGCCCGACGCCCTCGCCCCAGCCTGTGCCGTCGGCCGCCGCGGCGAACGGCTTGCACCGCCCGTCCCGGGCGAGCCCGTTCTGCAGGGCGAACTCATGGAACACCGCGGGAGTGGTCATCACCGCCACGCCACCGGCCACCGCGAAGGAGCACTCGCCACCGCGCAGTGACTGGCCGGCGAGGTGCATCGCCACCATCGATGACGAACACGCGGTGTCCACCGTCAGCGCTGGTCCTTCGAAGCCGAAGGTGTACGCGATCCGCCCGGAGGCGACACTCGTGGTCAGCCCGGTCAGCAGGTGGCCTTCCAGCCCGGCGCCTGGGACTCGTGCCACCGCGCCGTAGTCCTGGTCGGACAGCCCAACGAAGACACCGGTGTCACTGCCGCGCAACGACACCGGGTCGATCCCGGCCAGTTCGAACAGCTCCCACGCCGTCTCCAGCAACAGCCGCTGCTGCGGGTCCATGGCGCTGGCCTCGCGCGGCGAGATTCCGAAGAACCCGGCGTCGAAGTCGGCCACATCGTGCAGGAAACCGCCGTCGAGCGGAACGGAGACCTGCCAGCCACGATCAGTGGGGAACCTGGAAGTGGCGTCCCGGCCGTCACGCACCAGTCGCCACAAGTCCTCCGGCGAACGCACACCACCCGGGTATCGGCAGGCCATGCCCACCACCGCTATCGGCTCGCGAGCCCGCTCCTCGACCTCGCGTAGCCGCTGCCGCGTCCGGTACAGGTCACCGGTCACCCGTTTCAGGTACTCCGCGTACTTCTCTTCGTTCACCACTGGTCTCCGCTCCGCCGGGATTCAGGACTCGGGCTGATCCCTCCTGGAGTAGACCGCGATGTGGTTCCCGGACGGGTCGAGCAGGTGGGCGAAGATCGGGCCGTTCTCGACACCCACCGTCTCCATCGGCGGCGAGTACACCTTGCCGCCCGCGGCGACGGCCTTGGCACAAGCCTCCTCCACGTCGGCCACCTCGATGCAGACGATCGCCCAGTTCTCGGCCTTGTCGGCCCGGTTGTCCCACAGTCCACCCAGCAACCCGTCGGTCTTCGGGGTCCTGATCACGCTGTAGGGATCACCGTGGCCATCCGTGAACGTCCAGCCGAAGAGCTCGCCGTAGAACCGCTCAGCGGCTATCGGGTTGTCGGTCGAGATCTCGAAAAACGAAACACCGTTGTACATCCGGGACATCAGACTTCTCCTGGTTCATCTCGTCACGCGGTACGGCGAACGGCGACAGCCTGGCCGTAGGCGTAGGCCCACACCAACGCGTTGAATCGGTAGGTTCCGTAGTGGGGCGACTCCAGCATGCTCCGATCGACCAGCGCCTCCAGGCGCCGGCTCGTCTTCTCGGTCGGCATGCCGACCCACGCGGCGGCCGAGTCGACGTCGAACGTGCTGTCGGGGTACGCGACGAGCGACACCAGCAGATCGCGCAGAGCCTCGTCGAGGAGGTGGAACGAGCCGGCGAGAGCGCTGCCCGTCCTCACGTCCCGGGACACCGTTTCCGACCGGACGACCCAGGTGTCGGCGAGCCAGCGGTTCAGGTCGCCGACACTCCACGCCGGACGGCTCACGAACCGGTCGGCCGCCGCGCGGACGGCGAGCGGGACGCACGAGCACAGCGAAGCGGTGTCCCTTATCTCATCTTCCGCCGGGATCTCCCGGTTCCGCCCCACTATCGTGGTGAACAGGTGCGTGGCGCCGTCGAGGGAGAGCGGTTCGACCGGCACGGTGTCGGTCGTGGCGAGCCCCGACAGCTGGTGCCTGCTCGTCACCAGGACGACGCAGTCCTTGTTGCCGGGCAGCAGGGACTCGATCTGCGCGAGCGAGGCCGCGTCGTCCAACACCACCATCGCCCGGCGGTGGGCCATCTGGGTGCGCCACAACGCGGCGCGAAGTTCCAGCGTGTCCGGAACAGCCTGCCGGGGGACGCCGATCATGAGCAACAACGTCTCCAGCGCGGCGTCGGGACGTATCGCACCCGAGTCGGTGCGATGCGCTCGCAGGTCGAGGAACAGCTGCCCGTCCGGGTAGCGGTCGGCCACGAGATGCGCGACGTGTATCGCCAGCGCGGTCTTGCCGACTCCGGCCATGCCGGTGATCGAGTAGACCGCGGTCGCGGTGCCGGTGTCGGTGAGCCGTTTCGTCAACCGGTGGACCTGCTCGGTGCGGCCGGTGAAGTCGACCAGGTCCGGCGGAAGGTTCCGGTCGGCGGCGAGCGGCACGCCGGCCGGTTTCGGCGGAGCGACCGTATCGGTCAGGATCTGCTGGTGCAGCGTCTGCAGTTCCCGTCCCGGCGTCATACCGAGTTCCTCACGAAACCGCCGGCAGATGGCCTGGAACGCCCGCAGGGCCTCGGCCGGCCGGCCGGCACGGTACAGCGCCAGCATCAGCAGACCCGTCAGCCGCTCCCGCGTCGGGTACACCAGCACCATCTTCCGGAGCTCGGCCACCAGCTCCGGCTGTCCTGTGTCGAGTGCGATGGCCAGCCGCTCCTCCATCACCTCCGCGCGCTTCTCGTTGAGGCTCGCCGCGTGGGGGTGGACGAAGCCGGCGCTGATGTCCGCAAGAGCGGGACCGCGCCACAACCGGAGTGCCGCGTCGAACTCCTCGCCGGCCGCCGCGGCCGCGCCCTCGTCTCTGACGGCCCGGGCGCGGTCCACGTGCTGCCGGAAACTCTCCGCGTCCAACTCGTGCGGGGCGACCCTGATTCGATATCCCTGCGCGTCCGTGACGATCCGGTCCGCGCCGTCGGCGCCTGCCGCCGCCAACCGCGACCGGAGCCGGCTGACGTAAGCGTGCACGGTCGACATGGCACTGCGCGGCGGGTGGCCGTCCCAGATAACGTCGACGAGCCGATCCGTCCGTATGGATGTGTTGGCCCGCAACAGCAACACGGCCAGCAGCGTCCGCACTTTGGGTCCACCGATCCGGATGGTGACGCCCGAGGACGTGGCGACCTCGACGGTGCCCAGGATGCGAAATTCCATCAGGCTCCTCATCTGTGAACGCCGTACGCGTTCAGCACGTACGCGATGTCGCGGACGACGGCAATGCGAATGCCACCCAATCATCACCGAGCAGCGCATAGCGGACCGCATACGCCGACGGCTCCGTCACCCTGGCGCGTTCGGAGGTGGTGGTAGCTTGAATCCGGTTGCTGCCACCGTCATCACTGACCGGGCAGCCATACGTCCGGCGTTCACCGAGCACACAGATCGCAATTGTTGTGAGGGCACAGTGGATCATCACCGGAAATCGCAGTCACTGGAATGACCCCGATATCCACCGACGAGGCGCTACGCCTGCTGGATATCGACCACTTCGACGAGATGTTCCTAGACGGCCAGGAAGTTGTCGGGCCGGCGTATGACATCCGCCTGCCCGCCGCGGGCAGGTATTTCGACCTGAAGAGAAATCGGCGTCCCGGGCCGCTGTCCGTGCCGCCGCTGTTCGCCCGCGGCCCTGCCGGCCGATGGATCGGGACAGCCGGTCGCCGACGACACGGTCGTTTCATGGGGCGGGGCGGAACCCGTCGTGGAGGTTCCCGTTGATCGGTGGAACCGATGGCGCAATATGCCGATTCGATCGCTCAACCGGTCGACGAACGGCTTTGTGCCCATTTGAATGCGGTGTTTCACAGGCCCGATAAGAGAGGCCTGTTTCGCGAGGGCACCTCAGTGGCGTCGCTGCAGGTGGAGGAGGCAGCATGACGGATGACACGACCATCGCGGTCCTGGGCGCGGGGGTCATGGGCACGGGCATCGCGACATTGCTCGTCGGCCAAGGTTTTCCCATCGTTCTGGTCGACGTGGATGAGGCCACGCTAGAACGCGCCCATGGCGAGATCGAGATGGGGTTGCGGCACGCGCAGTTGATGGGCGCGGTGCCGGCGGAACGCGCTCCCGGCCGGTTGCAGACGACGCTTTCGCTGAGCGACGTCGCCGGTGCCGGTGCGGTGATCGAAGCGGTCACGGAGTCGCCGGAGGTGAAGTCGAAGCTATTCGCCGAGACGTCCGCCCTGGTCGGCCCCGGCACCCCGTTGATCTCGAACACCTCCGGAATACCCATTGACGAGCTGGCGGAGAGCGTGCCCCGCCCCGGCGACCTGATCGGCACGCACTTCATGAACCCCTCGTACCTCATCTCCATGGTGGAGGTGGTTCGCGGGCCGCGTACCGCAGAAGAGACCGTCGAGTCGGTGCTCTCGCTGCTGGCGCGCCTTGGTCGGCGCGCGGTGGTGGTACGCGATGCACCAGGCTTCGTGACCAGCAGACTTCTGCACCCGATGATCAATGAGGCGGCGCGGCTGGTCGGGGAGGGCACTGCCTCCGCCGAGGAGGTGGACACGCTGATGCAGGGCTGTCTCGGCCATCCGACGGGTCCGCTGCGTACCGCGGACCTGATCGGGATCGACAACCTCGCCGATTCACTGCGCGTGTTGCACGCCCGGCTCGGGGACGAGCGGTGCCGTCCTAGCGAGGTTCTCCTTGAGAAGGTCCGCAGGGGTGAGCTAGGCCGGAAGACCGGCCGTGGGTTCTACGACTACAGGGAGGACGCGAAGTGACCGCAGAGGAACGGGTCGGGCTTGCCTCGACCGAGACGGATACCATCGAGGACAAGATCACCCGGTTCGTGGCGGCCAAGGCCAAGGTCACGCCCGCCGTGGACCAGGACCTCATCTCCACCGGCCTGGTCACGTCGATGTTCGCCATGCAACTCGTGGTGTTCCTGGAGCAGACCTTCTCCGTGGTGATCGCTGGTAGCGACCTGCAACTGGTCAACTTCCGCACGGTTGAGGCCATGGTCGCGCTCGTGCGGAAGTTGCGCGGGGACGCGGCCGGTGGCGGCAATGCTTGACCTGCTCTCCGGTGAGCGTGCCGCCGTCCGACACCTGGTCGGGGACCAGGCCCCCGTTTGGGACACCGCCGGCGAGATCCCCGTCGGCATCCTGCGGGAGCTGGGCGCTGCGGGCGTTCTCTGTGCGGAGGTACCGAAGGAGTACGGTGGTCTGGGCGCGGCCAGCCGGGATAGCGGCGAACTCACCGCGTACGTCGGCAGCTTGTGCAGCTCCTTGCGAAGCGTGATGACCTCGCAGGGCATGGCGGCCTGGACGATGCGGCGCCTCGGTGACCGGGAGCAGCGGGCTGCGTTCCTGCCAGGGCTGACAGAGGGTCGGCTGGCGGCGGTGGCCTTCAGCGAGCCGGACGCCGGCAGCGACCTCAGTGTGATGGACACCCACCTCCGCTTCACCGGCGATACCGTGGTCGTCAACGGGCGCAAGTCCTGGATCACTGCTGCCGCCTACGCCGATCTGGTGGTCGTTTTCTGCAAAGCAGGCGACGATGGGGCGGTCGTCGTGGTGCCTGCAGACGCTCCAGGCGTCCACATCGAAAAGGTCCCACAGGCACTTGGCTGCCGTGCGGCCGGACACGCCCATGTCCAGCTCGACGGTGTGCGAGTGCCCGTGGCGAACGTGCTGGGCGGCGCGGGCTTGTCGCTGCCGTTGCTGGTCACCACGGCCCTGGCGTATGGGCGGATGTCGGTGGCCTGGGGCTGTGTCGGCATCCTGCGGGCCTGCCTCACCGCAGTGACTCGCCACGCGAGGTCGCGGGTGCAGTTCGGCAAGCCGATCGCGGAGCACCAGCTCATCGCACGCCGGATCGCCGAGCTTTTCACCGCCGAGCAGGTGGCCACCAGAGCATGCCGGCACGCGAGCGAATGCTGGGACTCGGGCTCGCCGGACCAGGTCGTCGCCACCGTGCTGGCCAAGTACGTAAGCGCGGCCCGGGCTGCGGAGGGCGCCGCGTCGGCGGTGCAGGTGCTGGCCTCCGCGGGCGCGTCGGACGGCCATGTTGTGGCGCGAGCACACCGGGACGCGATCCTGATGGAGACGATCGAGGGGAGCAGTGAGATCTGCCAGCTCATCCTCGCGCAGCACGCCCTTGCCGGCACGGACCCCGCCGACCAGCGGGACGCACAGTGAACGAGCCGATCAAGACCGTGAAGTGTGTCGTCTGGGATCTGGACAACACTCTATGGAAGGGCACCCTCCTAGAGGACAGCGAGGTGTTCCTCCTCGACCAGGTACGCCCGGTTCTCGCCGAGCTCGACGCACGGGGCGTCCTTCACGCGGTGTCCAGCAAGAACGATCATGATCTGGCGTGGGCGCGACTGCAGGCGCTGGGCATCGCTGAATACTTCGTGCTGGCCAGGATCGGGTGGGGACCGAAGTCGAAATCGATACAGGACATCGCCGACCGGTTGAACTTCGCGTACGACACGATCGCATTCGTCGACGATCAACAGGTGGAACGTGCCGAGGTCGCGTTCCACCTGCCACAGGTGCGCTGCTATCCGGCCGAGCGACTCCCAGAGCTGCCCGCGCTGCCGGAGTTCATCCCGAGGACGGTTACGGTCGATTCCCGGCAGCGCCGTCAGATGTATCAGGCGAATCTGCAGCGGGAGGCCGAGCAAGAGGCGTTCACCGGCCCGTCGGAGGAATTTCTGCGCTCCTTGAACCTGGTCATGCGAATCGGCAGGGCGTCGGAGAAGGACCTGTCTCGGGTTGAGGAGCTGACGCTGCGAACGAGCCAGATGAACGCCACCGGCGTGTACTACTCGGACGGTGATCTGCGCGCGATGCTGAACGACCCACGGCACGAGGTGCTCACCGTGACGATGAGTGATCGGTTCGGGCCGCACGGCGCGGTCGGCGTGGTGCTACTGGAACACAACCCGGCCGTGTGGCATCTCAAGCTGCTGGCCACGTCGTGCCGGGTGGTGTCCTTCGGCGCCGGCACGGTGGTCCTGAACTGGTTGATCGGGAGCGCCGCCGTGGCGGGTGCGCACCTCGTGGCGGACTTCCGGCCCACATCGCGCAACCGGATCATGGAGATCGCCTACCGGTTCGCCGGGCTCACCGACGAGCCCTGCGGCTGTCTCACCAGGTTGCGGCCGGCCCACGACGCGGACACACAACGGCTGCACCTGACACCGGAGGAACGCCCGCTGCCCGCCACGATGCGGCTTGAGGCGCCCCGGCCGGCCGTAACCTGACAACTCTCTGCCAAGGAGGACCAACACAATGACGATCGATCCGGCCCTCTGGATCCATCGCTACCATCCGTCCCCGGCAGCCTCGCGGAGGCTGGTGTGCTTCCCGCATGTCGGCGGTTCGGCCTCCGCCTATTTCTGGCTGTCCAAAAGCCTCGCGCCGGCGTATGAGGTGCTGGCCATCCAGTATCCAGGTAGACAGGAACGGCGGCGGGAGCCGGTCGCGCTGAGTCTGCACGCCTTGGTGGACCAGGTGTTCGAGGCGCTGCGAGGCCAGGTCGCTCCGCCCTTCGCCTTCTTCGGTCACAGCATGGGAGCACTGGTCGCCTTCGAGGTGGCGCGCCGTTCCGCGGCCGCGGGCGAGCCGGGCCCGTCCCTGCTGGTGGTCTCGGGGCGTCGCGCCCCGTCAACAGGTCCTGAGAAGCGCTTCGACGTGGACGACGAGAACATGCTCGTTGCCGAGCTGCGCAGGATGGGAGGGACCGCGGAACAGTTCATTCGAGATGAGGAAGTGCGCGCCATGATCTTGCCCGTGGCCCGTGCGGACTACCGGGCATTGCATGCCTACGTACCGCAGCCGGACAGCGTGGTGGACACCCCGATCCTCGCGCTCGTCGGCGACAATGACCCGGTCACCACCCTCGAAGAGGCGAAGGCCTGGAGCGCTCATTCCACGAGTACGTGCGAACTACGAGTTTTCCCCGGTGGCCATTTCTATCTGGAATCGGCGAAAGCCGACGTGAGCGACACGCTGCGCACCGCACTCAGGTGATCATGGCGCTCCGCGTACGGCAGCCGGTGAGACCCGGCGCTCTGATTCGGGAGCATTGCGACAATCCTCCCCGCGATCGCCGGCACAATGATCGCGGGGAGAACCAGCCGGGCGCGCGTGTGGCGGAGCAGGTGGCCGCCGGCGGCGAACGTACCAGGCCGCCTTCCGGCGGGAGACCACGCAGTCCCGGTTCCCCGATGCGGACTGGGAGTCCCTGCGCTCACTCGGGTTGGGGAAGGCCGTCGAACGCGCCGACGACGCCTAGCTCTCCCGCGTCGCAGAACTCACCCTGCGCGCCGACCAGACGAACGCTACCGGGGTGCACTACTCCTAGACCGCACTGCGCGAGCGGTCAGCACGCTCTCTTGCGAGCCAATGTGATGCCGTCGGCCATGCTGAGCATTGAGAGGTCCACCCGGTCGTCGCCGTGCAGGAAGGCGTTGAGTTCCCGCACCGCCACGGTGTCCGGGTCCTGCGCATCCGGGTCGATGACCCGCCCGAAGAAGACAGTGTTGTCCACCACGATCAATCCGCCGGTGCGGACCAATGCCAGCGAGCTCTCGTAGTACGTCCGGTAGTTGGACTTGTCCGCGTCGATGAACACCATGTCGAACGTCGCACCGCCCGTGGTGGCCAGCACTTCGGACAGCGTCTCCCGCGCGTCACCAATCCGGAGGTCGATCAGGTCGGCCACGCCGGCCCGCTGCCAGTACGGCATACCGATCGCCGGCCATCGGTGCGTGACGTCGCACGTGACGAGGCGGCCGTCCGGGGGGAGCGCGCGGGCCATCCACAAAGTGCTGTAGCCGGTGAACGTGCCGATCTCCAGCACCGAGCGCGCCCTGGTCAGGCCGACGAGCAGGGCGAGCAGCTGCCCTTCCTCCGCCATCACCGGCATGGCCCGCCCCATGGGATAGGTCTCGGTCTCCGCACGCAACTCCCGCAGCACGTCGGTCTCTCTCAGGGACACCTCCCGGACGTACGTGAGCAAATCCGGTGCGAATCCTGTCTGACCAGCCAAGATGACACCCTTCTCATCGGTGTGTGGTGTATCGGCCCAAGGGGCCCGTGCGGGTCGAGCGGCCCCAAGGCGCGGACACGAAAACCGGTGCGGTGCCGTCGGGCACGGCCTCGCGGCGCAGGATCGCTTGGTAAAGGGCGGTGAACTCACGGCCGGGTTCAACTCCGAGCTCCTCGACGAGTGCCTCGCGACCGGTGCGGTAGGCCCGGACCACCGCGGCCACATCCCCATCGTGGTAACACGCCAGCATGAGCTGTCCCCACGCTCGTTCGCGAGTCGGGTGAACGCTGAGGAACTCGTGCAGCACTGTCCGGGCACGCTCGTAGTCACCCAGCCTGATCAACAGGTCCGCGTACTCCTCGACCGCCGAGAACCACTGGGCTGTGAGCACCGCCGCGCGAGCACCCAGCAACGCGCCCTGCGCGACATCCTGCAACGGCAGTCCGCGACAGGACAACGCCGCACGGCGCAGATACGACTCGGCGGCGACCAGATCACCCTGTTGGACCAGGCTCCGGCCGTTCGCCCGATCGGCCTCGAACTCGCGCACGTCGACCGTCACGGGTCCGGGACCGGCCGTGTTCAACGCCCAGCCGTTCCCCGTGCTGGTCAACGTACTACCGGCGGGGCCGTGGCACCGGTCCGCGAGCCAGGTCCGCACACCTGAGACGTAGTTGCGCAGGTTAGCGGCAGCCGACCTCGGTGGAGAGTCCCCCCAGAGCTCGGCGGTCAGCGTTCCGCGGCTCACCGTCCCGTCGGGGTTGAGCAGCATCAAGGCCAGTAGCGACCGCTTCTTGCCAGCCGGAGCCGAAACCACACGCCCGTTACAGCGAACCTCCAACGGGCCGAGGAGACCGAACCTGATGTGTACCGCCTCTACCACTCGTCCCCCAGATCACAACTCCACCTGTCAAGCGATCCCCGCCAAAAGGAAATTCGTTCACAGCGATCAGCGTGTCACCTCCGTGCAGCCCGTAGCAGAAGTCCGCCTGCGCGAAATCGTTCACGCGTTCAGGCAGTCGCACCAGTCGTAACCGTGAGCCGAAATCACCTCCGTACGCGTACCGGAAAGCGGTGTAGTCGACCTGTACCGACGTCGCTCCGCCCACACGGTCCGTGTGCGCTATCCGCAGCAGCACTCCAGACACGGGAGCGGTCCTGGCGGCGACTTGGTCCGGCATCTCTACCTGGATCGTCCTGGCGCTGCCGTCCTTGCCGTCTTCCACGCGTACCGGCAAGCCCTCCACCTTGGTCCAGGACGTGCCCGACCTGGCCTGCGCCGCCGCGCCGCCGCGCCGCCGCGCCGCCGGCAAGACTCACCTCGGCCGCGCCGCCCGCCGGCCAGGTGACCTCGGCGCCTGGCGCCAGGCGGAGGCCGCCGCCGGATCACCGGCAGGAGGGCGGGACGGCCGCTCCCGGCGCAGAGCAGGACCGGCCATCGCGGAAGCCGCGCTGGGGACGGCGATCGTGCCGGCGGGCCCGGTTCCCGCCGGGAACACCGCGAGCGCCGTCCCCGCGCCACCGCCAGGTTGGGCATGTATCTGCTACCCCGTGCGCATAGCCACCTCCATGCCGGTGGCCACATCCCCTTCGCTCAGGCCGTCGCTGGATGCGCGCAAGGCAGCGGCCATCAGAGATGATTCTCGTTCAGTCCCATCTGCCGAGTTGATCATGTATCCCGGCCCCGCGATGGTGCCTGAGGGGCAGGTTGAGACCGGTCGCCGACGTTGGCTGGTGTCACCGGTGGCACCGAGTCGTGACCGGGGAGATGGTGCTCGTCGTTGGTGTGGGAGCGCTCTTGTTTTCGAGTATGCCGAGCCCCGCTCAGCGGCCGGTAGTCGTTCTCTGCACGGTTCTGGCGATTTCTTGCACGGTCACGTGGGACTCGCGTGCCTGGCCGGCAAGTGGTGCCACTGCCGGATTGGGCGGCTGAGGCGCTGCGCGTGCACACCCAGAAGTACAAGGCGTTGGTGTGGTGGCCACCGCGCTATGGCGTTTGAGCCGGTTGATACCGCACTCCGCCCCTGGAGCCGGGCTCGGGTCCGGCACTGATCCTCATCGAGCAGCCCAGCGATCACCTGCTCAGGCTGCACTCCGCAGCCCCCGGCACTGTTCCATAGCCATCACTCTTCGGACCGAACCGGTCCGAAAAATACGCCACAAGACCCTTACCAGCGAAAACACCTCGAGCAACACCCGACCAAGCTGCACCGACACCACGTCTATGCGTCAATCAGTGCGACGCCGACACCAAGCGGCCTTCCCCAAGCGTCGTAGGCGAGACCATCGCCGACAAGACGATGAAAGGCGCTCACAGAAGTAATAAATGTGCCGACCCCTGATCATCATTCGGGGCGGAAAGGCTTACCGGACGAACACAGTGACTGTGGCTGACTATTTTCGGCTCGATAACGCGTCGGGCTGGACGGGGGTGTCCACAAATGGTCATTAAGGAATTCAGGACCGATGATCTGGCCCCTGAGGATCGCTTTCCCCTCTGGTTGGAGATGGCATCGCAGACCTATGTGCCGTCTCGGATCCGGAGTGACAGCGAAGCCGACTTCCAGGCGTCGGTGAGGGTGCTGGATTGTGCCGGGGTGCAGATATCGGTACTGACTCACCCGATGGTGCGCGCCGAGCGGACCGCGAGGCTCGTCCGGCAGTGCGATCCCGAGGTTTACCTGTTCCTACTCATGGTGCGTGGTGGCGGGGGGTTAACCCAAAGCGGCCGAAACGCATTCTTCGGGGCGAACCACTTCGTCGTCATCGATTCTTCGCGGCCATACCAAGGATGGCGATCAGCAGAGGACGGCGTCAACGAGGCCGTGGTCGTCCAGGTCTCTCGCGCGTCGCTGGGCCTGCGCTCCACCACCGTCGGACGGCTCGCCGCGGCACCCTTCTCCGCCAAGAAGGGCATCGCCGCCGTGCTGGCCGGCCACCTCATTGAGCTGATGAAGAACGCCGGCGACTACACCAGCGCCGACACCGTCGCTCTGGGTGCCGTAACGGTGGACCTGATCGCGGCGGCCTGCGCTCACCAACTCGACGCGACGGCGTGCCTGTCGCCCGAGGCGCGGGAACGGGCTCTGCTCGCCCGGATTCACTGCTTCATCCAGGACAGGCTCGGTGATCCCGCCCTTAGGGCGGACCTCATCGCGGCCGCTCATCAAATTTCTATCCGGCACCTGTACAAACTGTTCGAAGGCCAAGGCATGACCGTCGCAGCCTGGATACGCCACTCTCGACTGGAACGGTGCCGCCACGACCTGGCCGACCCCGCCCTGCGCTCCCGTCCGATCCAGAGCATCGCGACCCGCTGGGGCTTCACCGGCGGCACCCACTTCAGCAAGATCTTCCGCGCCGCATACGGCATGTCACCCAACGACTACCGGCATCGAAACAGCACGACGCAGGTGGTCTCGACGACGGCCGAATCCTGACCCCGTGGCGGCGGGTGGGTCCAAGGAGTCGTCGCAACACTGCTGCTCAGCAGCGAGTTCAGATGAGATCGCCTTCCCAGTGTCCCGGAACGGCGCGGTCGTCGGCCTCGGCGGGTCACTGGCTGATCAGCACCTCGGGGGCCACGTGGCCGCCGGCCTTCTGCCGGGCGCGTGCTCGCGGCACCCGCAACGCACTCCCGGTGCGCAGGCACCCGGCCGGTTGTCCCGCAGGATCGTCGGCAAGGACCGGTCACCGCGGGAGATGCGGCACAGCTTCGTCTCTCTGTCTCGGACGAGGGCGTCCCCTTGGAGGACATCGCTCGTCTTGTCGGCCACAGCGGGACGGCCGTCACCGAGGCCGTCTACCGCAAGCAGATCCGGCCCGTGCTCCTGGGCGGCGCCCAAGAGCACGGATCGCATTTTCAAGGGGTAGTCACCCGGTTAGTCACTCAGAAACGAGGAAGGGTGTCACGTGATCTCGTGACACCCTTGCCAACCAGGTGATACCTGGTCGGGACGACAGGATTTGAACCTGCGACCCCTTGACCCCCAGCCACGAGCCAAGGGTCTGAGGGGGTCCGACGAAGTCGAACGGGGAGCCTCCCGCCTGTGGAAACTTCTGGGGCGGTACGAGGCGATCTGGCGCGGCCTAAGGCCGCTGGCTCCCCAGCCTGGCTCCCCGGAACTCGAACTCATGCCATGCCTTGCTGTCCACAGCGGCTCGTGGGGACATACCCGCAATAAACGACAGTACGGCGGCCAGACCGCCAAAGGTTGTAAATCGCCCTTTCGGGAAACAGAGGTATGTAACGATACTTGTAGCCCAGCAGGGCAAGCACCATGCCAAGGAGAAGTACATGACTCACAACCGTTCCCCTGAAATAGAAGTCGATGTTTTATAGCCGAGAAAAGCTTAAACTGCTATAATTCGACCCCATGCAGACCCAAGGAGAGAATTATGCCCATCGGTGAATCGCTGATAACAAAGGCGTTGGGAGATCTTGCCATGGGAAGCCTGCGCACCATCTCCCACATTGAGCCCGATGGAGCAACAGACATTCCTGATATCTGGTCCGTCACGATAAACGATCTTTCGGGCGAGATCACTGGGATACTCACGAACCGCCAGGCCGAGGATGTCGCGAATTTCCTTTCAAGCTTCCAAGTTCGTAACATCTTCCAGGCTCACTTTCTGTGCCGACTTTCCGCCACCGACAAGAAAACCTTGACATCCATCATCGGCAATCTTCGGGAAACATTTATAGCTTCGGCGGATCATTGGTGCGCAGACAGCGAAACGCCATGGAATAGCCATGCAACCGACTTCTGGGAAAATATAGATAGTTATCTGGAGTCCGCACTTCCAGCGCAGCGGGTTCTACAAGCCCTAAGTCCAGCAGAACTACATGAATTCCGTAACCAAATCGGCGGAGATCCAGCGACAGCTAAAACTCGCAAAGGGATCCCCCGGTTTTTGCGACATTTAGTAGAGATGTCGCTAGACCTGGATCGTTTGATTGCAATCAAAGACAACGTGGCCGATATCCGCCGGCATATCACCGAGCACTACAGCCAGATTCGCCTTGAACACTCCCAGCAAGATTTTCGCATCCAGATTGACAAGCTATACATAGATCGCGATCTTACCGATCCACTGACAAAAAACATAATAAGCAGTTCTGCAATTTTTAGAAATCAGCGTAAGGCAAGGCTAGTCGTTACCGGAGATCCAGGGGTAGGTAAGAGCACGTTCACCGAGTACCTAATTCGCCAATTAGCCGAAGGCACCTCCGACACCTGGACAACTCCTCTTATAATTCACTGTCGAGAGTACGCGTCGCGAGGCACAACCAGTATCATCGACCTACTACGGGACAAGATCAGTAACACCTTACACTTGAGGTTTTCCGAGAACGAAATCGAGGATATCCTCACGCTAGGCCGAGGCTTCATAATTGTCGATGGTGTAGATGAGATACTAGACCTTGGTCGCCGCCGTTCTTTAGTGCGGTCCATAGAGACTCTCACTAAAAGATTTCCACTATGCTCCGTAATCGCTACGACAAGAAATATCGGCTACTCGCAAGCACAGTTTGACTCGGCGCTATTCACGCGATACGAGCTTCGGTCATTCACTAACAGACAAGTTCGCGAGTACGCGACACGATGGTTCACGCTCACAAAACGCTCCGATTCGGAGCTGTCCAAATTCCTCATCGAGCTAGAGTCGATTCCGGATCTTCGCCGCAATCCATTGATGCTTTCTCTGCTCTGCATCTTATATAAGGCTCGTGGATACATCCCGCGAAACCGACGGCAGATATACTCGCAATGCGCGGATCTGCTTTTCAATCGCTGGGACTCTATGAGACATATCGAACAACCTTATGATCACCAGCACTACGGTGACGAACTGATGCAGGAGATCGCGAGCTGGTTCTACAAGAGTCAGGCCGCACAGGCTGGATTGGAAGAGCAGCAGATCAGGAAAGTCATAGCAACCTTCCTCGTTGACACTGCCGCAGTACCTGAACTAGCAGCAGAAAAACGTGCTGGCGCTTTTCTCGACTTCTGCGCAGATCGGGCCTGGCTGCTTGGAACAGCAGGAGTAAATGACCGTGACCAAAGAATATTCGTGTTTACACACCGGACCTTCATGGAATTCTTTGCCGCGGAATCTCTGGTCAGAAACTCCGAAATCGCGAATATCACTTCGGAGGTCGCAAGAATATTTGATCGCGACTCCAGCTCAGTTTTACCAGATCTTATCGTGCAGTCGGCAGAAGTTCACCGCAGGGGTGGTGCAAGACAGATAATCGACGGACTACTTGAGCGAGGCAAGACCCTTGGAAAGAAAAGCCACGCTCGTTACCTCCCTCTGTGCCTAAGAATCATCAATCTGTCTCCAGTGAGCCCGCGACTCATGGATGACGTCTTCTCTCGCACACTAACTGAGTGGTCGGTGACGTCTCCCCACGCATCTTTTGATTCCACGATCGCAGTCCTCAATCTATATCGCGATCCACGAGCAAGGTTTATGAATATGTTGGACGCTAGCATCAGTTGCATGACCGATAAGGCATGCCCAGATGCGCATCCGCATCCTTTTGAGGAATTCATAGCGCGCTGGGCCAACGTCTGCATGGCGGACCTTGCTGTCGAATACGAGGCGGAATGGGCAGAGTACGTAGATTCAGCAATCCAACGCACGATTCCTCATCTAATCGCATCCTCGGATAAAACCCTCACTCACTACCTGATCGAAGCCGGCTACATCGCACCGCCCAAGACTGGCGTAACCTCTCTGGGGACCCTTGCATTCGATAAGTCCGTGGCTGGGTATTCGTTCAGGAGCCTGGAGAGGATTCTCAGAGGGGTCGGAAATAACTACGATGATCATATTGTGGGCGACCTCGGATCATTAGCCGATCAGGGAGCATCCTTCCGTGCGTCGTTAGCCCTCATGCTGGACACCGTAACCCGTGACCGAACGTCGCAACTGCCCTCCAACTGGATAACCGACACGGGCACCACTCCGCAGTCTGCAGCATGCAGAAATATACTCCTGTGGATCTGTTGCGCCACCTACGAGGCATATGGCCATCGCAACAGCTTTCACGACTCCATCGAAGCCTTCATGGGGATACAATTCGAGCAATTGTTCGATACGCGCGAAAACAACATAGACAAGAGGTCTCGTCGATATGGCCTGGAGGTAGCACCGACCAAAAGGTCTGGAGCTCAGATTTTAACGGCCACAGATATAAAGGAGCTGAGTAAAACTTTCCCATCATGGCTCCCTCGCTGGTGCAGGGGCACCTATAACTTGATCTACCAGGAGCCTGGACAGGATTAACGTCTTCACCGACCATCCTTGATTCACGCCGATTGAGTTCGATACTCATATCCGCGCTAGCAATGAAGCGGAGAGTCATGATCACTTACCTGCAAATATCGACGACTGTCCCCAGTGAGGATATGGCCAGCAGGTTGGCTCGCAGCATTACGGAAAACAGGCTGGCCGCGTGTGTACAGATCGTCGGCCCGATAAGGTCGATCTACTGGTGGCAGGGCAACCTAGAGAACTCGCAAGAATGGCTACTGCAAATAAAGGCGACTCTTAGCCTGTTCCCTGCACTGGAGAAGCATATCAAGGCGAATCATAGCTACGAGACGCCTGAGATCATTGCGACTGAGATTGTCACCGGCAACGCTGAATATCTTGCATGGATTAGCGCTGAGACGAAGAGAAGTGGCGCTTCGTCATAGCTAGGTCTTCCATGAAGGCTCGGACTATTGGTTGGGTCTGCCAGCGTCTCAAGGACTCGGCGAGGACTTCGAATCTTGGGAGCCAGAGGGCGTATTCGGTTTCTCTGACTGCGGCGAGGCCGTCTCTTGCGAGTTTGGCGGCTGCGTCGATGGAGCCTTGGACGAGGTGGGCTGTGGCCATGTCGGCGAGGATGATGGCGGCTCGCTTGCGCTCGACTTGAGGGAGTCGAGCGATGACGGCGTGTGCCATCTCTTCGGCCTCGTTGAGTCTTCCCATGCGTGAGTAGGTCGCGATGCGGAAGGAGTCGAAGCGGTCTTGGTCGAGGAAGCGGGTCCAGACGCGGTCTTCTTCGGGGTCGGAGATGCTGAAGGCTTCTTCGGCGCGTGCCCAGGAGTGGACGGCGCTCTCTTTGTCACCGAGGGCCGCGCT
Source organism: Sphaerisporangium dianthi (assembly GCF_042654065.1). Classification (NCBI taxonomy): domain Bacteria; kingdom Bacillati; phylum Actinomycetota; class Actinomycetes; order Streptosporangiales; family Streptosporangiaceae; genus Sphaerisporangium; species Sphaerisporangium dianthi. Next base: position 21,580 of record NZ_JBHSFP010000034.1, read on the forward strand.
CTCCTCCGCGTGCCGCGCGGCGAGCCATGACATCGTCCCCGGGGATGATGACGGGGGAAGTACCTCTAACGCGCTCGCCAGCAGCGCTCTCGCTCGCCCGTGGGAGCCTTTGGCGCTGGGGATGTAGCTGCGGTAGGCGTAGGCGCACGCGATGATGCTGGGATCGTTGGCCTCTTTGGCGGCGCGCTCCGCAGTGGTGTAGAAGTTGCGCGCGGTCGTTGGGCTTCCCATGTCGCTGGCGATCCAGCCGGCCAGGACGCTGCTCTCCGCTGCTACGACGATCAGGCGTTGCCTCAGCTCGTCCTTGGGGTCAGTGGCCGTGCCGTTGAGGATCGTCCCTACCTCTCTGAGGTGGAGGGCGAGACCCTTGTAGATGCTGTTCGCGGGCATGATTTCTTCGAGGCGATGGAAGCCGGCGGACCGTGCCTCCATCTCGCGGACCACGGCTTCGTCCAGGGCGGACGGCTTGGTCAGGGCGTAGGAGAGCCGTTCCCATACCTCGTTCTGGGCGAGTGTTGTGGTGGCACCAAGTCGCGCGATCATGCCGAGCAGTTCACGGCGTTTCAACGCGTCACCCCGCTTCCCGACTTCTTCCGCTAGGAGCTGCAAGTCGAATGTGTCTGTGGCGATCTGACCTTCGCCGCTGATCACTTGAGTACCTCCTGCACCAGTGCTGTCACTCATCGGAGAAAGCCCCAGATGGTGACGCAGGTGTGCAGGCATACCCAAGCCATCAGCGAACGCCTCAAATGTAGACTTTGCGGTCGGGATGCGCTTGCCCGTCTTGTACTCGCTAATACGTCCCTGAGTGATTCCGGTCAGGCTGGCGATCTGTCCTTGAGTGATCCCGAACTTGGCGAGGATGCGGATGATGCCCCCGACATCGCGCCGCCGGCACACATCGTCCATGTCTTGACGTGCGAAAACGGCATCGAGGATGTCTCTGATGCTGCGCTGGTCCATTGCCATGGCGCGCGTTCCGCTCCTCTGGTCATTCGCCTACTTGGAAGTTCGGTACCGCTAAGTCCATCACACCGTGAGATATCACGGCGAGATTAGCTGAAGGCCCTTTGCTTGGAAACCTCTCCTCAAGGCAAGACGCAGGTCAGAGCCAGAGGAGGAGGCCAAAGGGGCATATCTCCGCGAATGAGGTAACGCGCAAGGAAATCAATGATCGCGACCCGTAGAGGCCGGCTAGTGGCCTCGAAGCATGGAGACGCGAAGAGATGATCAAGAAGCCCAAAGACGACTCTCCCGTCGCCCTGGCCGCATCACGCTTGTCCCAAGCTCTGGAGAGTCACGGGATCATCGCTGATGTCCATCCCGGCGAGAGAGTGGCTGCGCTCTCCGTCCGGTGTGGCCTGGTGGTGTGGTGTGAGCACGGATCTGACGGACCACACTTCCGCTGGTGGACCGGACGCTGTTCGCAGAGCACGGGGCGAAGGGTCTACGCCTTCTCCCCGATCGCTCTCCCAGACTCAGCGGCGCAGCGCATCGCCCTCCTCTACTGGGAGATGGTGCGGGACCAGTGGCTCCCGGCCGCTGTGCCAGACCAACCGGAAGTCAACTCACGAATTCCAGGGCAGCGGATGAGCGCAGACGGCGGGTCCGGCGATGGTTGAACCCCAGATCATGTGGGTGCAGTCACCGAAGATCCTCGCGTTTAGACACGGCATGGTCGGTGGGGTTCGCGCCTTCACCTTGGACGTGGTCTCCCGGCCGATGGAACTGCACTGCAAGTTGCCCGGCCCAAAGGGGTCACAGCCGATCGAACGGCTGCCCTCGGAGGAAGCCGCCCACAAGCGGGCGCGTGAGAAGGTCCGCGAGTTCCTAGAACTGTTCCATCAGAGACAACCGCCACCCTCGGCGTAAGCCCTTTCCGGCATGTGATCTCCGAAGCCGCCCCCGGCGGAGCCAGAGCGTTCACCCGCTCCTTCCCTGGCTCTTCCGGGGGCTTTTCGCGTCTGATCAGCCCGCCCACCTGCGGGTTATCTCACCGCATGATCTGTTCGATCTCACCGCAGAATCTCACCTCGTGATGGGTGCACCCCTTCCGCCGAACCTACCTTCGCTTCGCAAGGTTCCGACGGCGAAAAGGAAGTGATCCCCATGGCGTACCTGACCATCCTGCTTGCTGCCCTCGGCCTCGCTGTGGCCGGCCTGGTCTGGTTCCTCACGATGTCCGCGAGCATCCGCCGGGCGGACCGGCACATGAGCCTGTCAGGTGCGCCCCGTACCTCCATCGACGGCGCGACGCGTCGCCTCGTCGGCGTCCACGTCCGCCGCTGACCGCAGCACCGCCCTACTCCTGCGACATGAGGAGGTGAACAAGTTGCGCATCCCCCATCTGTTCGACCGCCGCTGCCCCTGCGGCGCGCTCACCGACCCAGGCACAGCCCGGTGTCGAAAGTGCCGCGCCCGTGCCCGGTGGCACCGCCGAAAGGCATATCACGACGGCATCTGACCTGAAGGAACGCCGACTGCCCAAGACGCGACGAGAGGAGGTGAGGTCCCTATGACGGTGTCGATTCCCCTGGTGGCGCTCCTGGGCGCGGTCGTGTTCATCGCCTGGCGCTACCTGGGCTTGCGACTCTGGCAGGCCGTCACGTGTCTGCTGTTCGGCTTCTTCCTGGCCGCTACCGCCGTCGCCCCCGACATCCGGCGCGCGGTGAGCGCCGTCCTGAGCTGGCTCACCAGTTCCTGACCCTGTCCCCGACCCAAGGAGTTGATGCCTAGTGGCCCACACTCATCCATATCCCGAACCAGCGCTTCAGGAGGTCATCGACCGCAACCGCACCGCCCGACAGCTCATCACCGCCTTCTCCTCCACGACCCTGACCCTTGCCGACATCTGGCAGCACGTCACCACCGCACTGGACGACACGCTCACCCTCGCAGCACAGATCACCAGCCTTCACGCCGAACTCTCCCGAGTCCACCGGCAGCGCGCCGACATAATCGCCGCAGCTCGCGCCACCCTGGCCGCTCACCACGACGGCGAAGCCGACCCGCTCTTCTACCTGCGAGACGAACTCACGGCACAACACGCCGACGAGGCCAGGCGAGGTGAGGGCGGATGACGAGGCACCGGCACTCTCGACACCGGTTGCGCCGCAACGCCCGCCGCATACGGCGCGACGGCATCGAACCGATGATGATCCTGTCCGATGACCTGGAGTTCGCGCCCATCGTCCTGGTGACCCTCGGCCAGGCGATGTGGCGCTATCGCTCCGAACTCGCGCCGCTCAGCATGACCTTTCTGATCTTGACGGGTGGGGCGATCCTTCACGCGGCATACGCCACATGGTGGCCAACAGTGCTCATCGTCACTGCGCTGACCTCGTGGGCGCTCGCGTTCTTCGGCCGATGGGTCAACCTCACCCGCCCTGCGGAACGCGGCTACGCCGCGGTGACCGTGATGCTCGCCGGGGGATGGACCGCAGCCGCGACAGCCGTAGGGCCGTTCACCGTGCCACTCCCTCATGTGCTCGCCATGGGAGCCTTCGTCGCCGGCCTCCCATGGTGGGCACACCGCCGCCGCCGTGCTCGCGTACGCGTGGAACGCACGCTCGCCGCCTGGCCGGAGATCTCTCAGGCCGTCGGCCTGGCCGGTTCACGCATCCAATCAGCGGTCGTAGACCTGTGGGGCTACCGCGCCCGGGTAGCGCTGGCACGCGGGCAGACGGTGGAAGACGTCGTGTCCAAACTCCCCGCGCTTGAGTCGGCTCTCGGCACGCGGCGTGGAGCCGCACGCGTCCAACCGGTGCCCGAACGCGCCAACCGCATGGAACTGCGGGTCATCGAGACCGACCCGCACGCCGACGCGATCGCCTGGCCCGGTCCCTCCGTCAGCTCCATCACCCAACCCGTCAAGCTGGGGCTATTCGAGGACGGAAGCCCGGTGCGGGTGTCCCTGCTACGACGTCACGCCCTGGTGGGTGGCGTGGCCGGCGCCGGAAAGAGCGGCGGGGTCAACGTCATCCTCGCCGACCTGTCCGCCTGCCCGGACGTCGTCATCTGGGGCATCGACCTCAAACGCGGGATGGAACTCCTCCCGTGGGCATCCTGCCTGGACCGCCTGGCCACCACCGCCCAGGAGGCCCAAGCGCTGCTGCGCGACGCCGTAGCCGTCCTAGACGGTCGCGCGGATCTGCTGGCCCAGCAGGGGCAACGGGTCTGGCAGCCACGCTCCGACGCGCCCGCCCTGGTCATCCTCGTCGACGAGTACGCCGAACTCGTCGACGAGGCACCCGAAGCCGTCAGGCACGCCGACTCCATCGCCCGTCGCGGGCGCGCCGTCGCGGTCACCCTCGTAGCCGCGACACAACGCCCCTCCCAGAAGGCCATGGGGCACGGCGCGGTGCGCTCACAGATGGACGTACGCATCTCCTTCCGCGTACGGGAACGGCGAGACGTGGACCTCATCCTCGGACAAGGCATGCTCAAGGGCGGCTGGCACTCCCACACCCTCAACGCCCCCGGCAAGTTCCTCGTCAGCGCACCGGAACACGACATCCCTCGCCGTGCCCGTACCTTCCTGCTCGCCGACGACGCCGTTCAGCGCACCGCTGTCCGGCACGCCTCCAACCGTCCGCCACTCGATGACATCTCCGTCGCCGCCCTCGAAACGGCCCCCATGGAAGCCGATAGAGACGCATCCAGCGAGAGTTCATCGGCTGTCCCGTGCGAGGTACGTCAGGCAGCGTCACAGGACGCAGAGAACACGCTGTGGGCGGCTCTCCGCGACGCTCCCACAGAAGGACTCTCGATCGATGACCTGATGCGACGCACCGGCATGGGCCGCTCATGGGTCTACTACCGCCTGCAAGAACACGCCCACTCCGGACGCGCCGCGCAAGTCAGCCGGGGACGCTGGCGCGCACTGCCAGACAGCTAACAGTCGGTAATCGTCCACGTCCACGTCCACGCGCGCGCCTGCACGTAAAGGGACGCACAGCCGTCCATGGACGAACGCGTGGACGATCACGCATGGTGACGACGGAGGTGATCACCACAGGGATTCCACGCCCGATGGGCGTGAGCGAAGGGGGTGAGCCCTTGCAGGCATACACAGTCGAGCAGGTCGCCGAGATGCTGCACGTAGGCCGCGACAAGGTCTACTTCCTCCTCAGGACCAGGCAGCTTCGCAGCATCAAGATCGGGAAGCTGAGGAGGATCACCGACCAGCATCTAGCCGAGTTCATCGCCGCTCTCGAAGAGGCCAACTGATACCGCACTGCACTGCACTGCAGTGCGGTGCAACGCATCGTGCTACGCTGCCCTACGTCAGGACTGGACAGACGCCCCGACCGTCCGCCTGAGCAGCGACACGGACAAGCATCAGCCGCATCAAGAGAGAACGGCATGGCCACCGAGAACTACAGCTTGAGACTCGACCCCGAACGTCGGGACAAGCTCCAGAAGATCGCCAAACGGCAAGATCGGGACATGGCCTACATCATCCGTAAGGCCATCGACGAGTACATCGAACAGCACGAGCACGACGCCGAGTGACGACAAGGCCCTGATCACCACGAGTCCGGTGGTACGCCTCGACAGCGGATCAGGGCACGCAAGATCAGCCCCATACCCAGAAGGGAGGTAATCACATGAAGATCATCATCGGGAAGTACGAAGCCTCCATCTACCCGGAAGGAGATGGGTTCACCGGAGCCATCAGTCTGGGCTTCGACGCCAAGGGCAAACGCCTGCGGGTCAAGCGCAAGGGCAAGACCAAGGCCCAGGTCAGGGACAAGCTGCGCGAAGCTGTCGCGGACCTGGAAGCGGGCATCAAGACGGAGTCCAAGTACTCCGTAGAGGACGCGGTCAACGACTTCCTAGAGAAGGGACTCAAAGGAAAGGCGAAGAGCACCATCGACAACTACCGGTCGCTGGCGAGCAAGCACCTGATCCCCCAGGTCGGGGGCATCAAGCTCAAGGAATTGACGGCGGACCACTTGGACGAGTGGATGGACGAACGCGCAGAGGAACTGTCCACGCGCTCACTGCGCCTGATCCATCAGATTCTTGAGCGGGCGATCCGGCAGGCTCAGGCCCGCGACAGGGTCAGACGGAACGTGGCGAGTCTGATCATCATCCCCGAAGGGCAGGAGGGACACCCCTCGCGCGCCATGACCTTGGAGCAGGCGGTCACGCTACTTGAAGCCGTGGAGACCACCAAGGACTTCCGTCTCTCGGCGTACGTGGTGGTGTCTCTGCTGGCCGGCATCCGGACGGAAGAGGCACGAGCGCTCACCTGGGCGGACGTCGATCTCAAGGCGGGTACGGTCGCGGTCTACCGCTCCGTACGCGCCAAGGGCGATACCAAGACGAAGAAGTCCAGGCGAGTGCTGAAGCTGCCCAGAAGGGCTGTCCAGGCTCTCAAGGCCCACCACAAGTACCAGGCAGCCGAACGGCTCAAGGCCGGAGAGGAGTGGCAGGATCACGATCTCGTCTTCTGCCGGGAAGACGGGACGGCTCTCGACAGGTGGCATGTCCGCCGCGAGTTCCAGAAGATCACGAAGCTTGCCGGACTCGGCGAGGAGTGGAGTCCGCGCGAACTCCGCCACAGCTTCGTGTCGATTCTCAGTGCGCACGATGTCCCCGTGGAGGACATCAGTGATCTCGTGGGCCACGTCAGCACGCACGTGACGGAGACGGTCTACCGCCACGAGATCAGGCCGGCGCTCACCAAGGGTGCGCAGGCCATGGACAAGATCCTCAAGAAGAAGAGCCGGTCCGCCTGACCGATTGGCTCCCCGTTTGGCTCCCGAAGATCGGAAAAGGGGCTCCGGAGGAACTCCGAAACCCCTACGACCAGCTAGAACTGGTCGGGACGACAGGATTTGAACCTGCGACCCCTTGACCCCCAGTGGAATGAACGGTCTCCGCGTAGGGGGTCCGGCTCCGTAACGCCTGCTCAGGGTCCCTCTTGCTCGTTTTGTTCCGTCTCGGTCCGCTCAGTCTGTGAGATCGGCGTGAGACGGTCGCCATCCTTCAGCCGTCCAGTCTCACGCGCCCAATCCAAGATGTCGGCGAGCCACCACCAGTCGCGACCGGAGATCTTCCCGGCCGGCTCTGGAAACTTCGTCACCGTGACCCACTCCTTCGCCGAACGCCGGCGCCACGTCACAACGGTGTTCTCGGACACCCCGAGCTGCTCGGCGATGCCATCAATACCGACAGGGGTCCATGGGTGCGTAGGGCGCGTCATGGCGGCCAGTGTAGATGCTGGATACGCGAATGTCTGTAACCGACGACTGTAGAAAATAGGCGGATGTCCATGGTTGACGGGTGAACGCCTGAGGCATACAGTCGGGACGTACCAAGCAAGCGGGCCCGCCAGGTGCTGGTAACACCGGACGGGCCCTTGATCACCGTCCTGCTAGTACCAGGAGGCGACCCAATGGGTCATCTTTCCATGCCCGCGCCCAGTGCGAGCGCTCGCACCTGCAAGCCGTGGTGTGTTCACCACGACGCCGAGATCGGCCTGTGCTTCGGCGAGGACATCGCCGTCCCTGGCGACACCTACGCCGAGCCGTTGAGCGTCGGGCTCAGCTACGAGCCGGGCGTCGGAACGGTCATCGCCATCGCCGACACCTACCTGCCGCTGGCCGAGGCCAAGGGGTTCGCCCTGGCCCTGTTCCGGCAGATCGAGAAGGCGCAGGCCACCGAGCCGCGCCCCCTGGCGGTGATCGCGTGAGCACCATCGAGCACGTGTTCGAGATCGGCCTGCGCGCCGGGTCGTCCGTCACCATCGAGCTTGCGCAGCTGCACGGCTGGGACTCGGCCGAGGCCGGGGTGACCCGGGATGTCAACGCCTCGCTCACCGTGGCCGAGCAGGAGATCCTCTTCGACGCGGTTCAGCGGATCGTCGCGCTGCGGCTTCCCCCGAACGACCTCTCTTCGCTGCCCGGTCTGGTGCATGCCGCCGCCGAGCAGTGCCGCACCCCCGAGTGCCAGGTGTGCCGCGGAGGTGCCTCGTGACCCTCACCGAGATCCGCTACCAGCGGCCCACGCTCGCCCAGATCGAGCGGGAGCGAGAGCGGTACATCGAGGCCGCCCGCTCTGCCGCCGGCGGGCCGGGGTGCGCGCCCTGGTGCGCGCACCACATCCCCTACGAGGACATGCCGGACTCGTGCTACTCCGACCCTCGTGGCGTCTACGCCGAGGGCCCCTACCTGGTCGACGAGCACAACGAGGTGGGGCGCCGCGTGTGGTGGCAGGGGATGGAGAACGCCACGCCCGAGCAGGCCGAGGCCTTCGCCCGGCAGATCCTGACCCTGGTCGAGCTGGCCCGCACGGACGGGGGCGCGGCATGAGCGAGCAGAGCTGCCCCCCCTGGTGCACCTTCGCCGGGCGTGAGCACCCCGGCGGGTACGAGCATCACTCCGCGTTCGGGGCCCTGCTGTCCGACGAGCACGGCCGGGAGGTGTACGTGGGTGTCCAGCAGGTCAAGGCGCCGGCGGGCGGCGAGACCGGGTTCTTCCCGGCGCGGTGGCTGCCCCCGGCGGTGATCGTGCACACCTTCGAGGGAGACGACCCGACCGCGTGCGCCGACCTCACGCCGGCTGCGGCGCTCACCCTCGGCCAGGCAATTCTCGTCGAGAACGCTGACTCGCAGTTCGGCCGGGCGCTGGTCGAGATGGCGGGGCTGCTCGCCCCGGCGAAGGTGGTGGCGCAGTGAGCTACCCGCCTTCCCCCTGCCCGTCCTGGTGCAAGCAGCGGCACGCCGAGCCCGACATGGCGCACGCCCGCGACCTCGGCACGGCCGGCCCCGGCCTGGACTTCGTGCTCGCCGCCTCCCTGATCGGGGACGCCGAGCGGGACTTCCTGCGGCTGTACGTCCACGACGAGACCGGAGACCGGTTCTACGACCTCGCCGACGACATCGCCGAGCATCTGGGCCGGGCGCTGCGCGAGTTCCCGGTGAAGGACCTGCGGCACCTGGGCGGCATGCTCGCCCATGGTGGCCGCCTGCTCAGAGAGGAGGAGGGCCGATGAGCGACGACACGCCCAGCGTCGCCGGGCTGCCCCTGGAGCCGTCCGGCCCGCCGGAGTGGTACGTCCTGCCGCCCGGCTTCGCCTACGTCGATGACTTCGCCTTCCCCGACGCCGGCACGGTGGGCGTGAGCCTGCTGCGCGGCCTGGCCACGGGCCGACTCTTCGTGGAGATCCAGCACGGCGAGCGCGGGGAGCACTTCCTGCGCATCCCCCTCGACCTCGAGCCTACGCTGCGCTCGTTCGGTGAGATCGCCGCGGCGGGACAGCCGGACGGGCACCTGCGGCCGCGTACCTCGAGCCCGCGGGAGATGGCCGAGGGCGCGGCCGCGCGGCGGTTGCTGCCCTCCTGGACCGATACCCCCGAGGAGATGCGCGCATGGGCGGCGGCCCGCGGCGTGGAACTGGAGGCCGGCCGGTGACGCGTCGTTGGCCGCTGCTGCTGCTCGCTCTCCCGGCCGGGGTCGCCACTTGGTCGGGATGGGTCGGGCTCGGCGAGCTCACCGGGTTCGGCCCGGTCAAGCCGCTGCCGGGCATCGCCGACCTGACGATCAACACGGCGGTCACGCTGCCGATCGGGGTCGAGGCGTACGCGGCCTACGCCCTGCACGCGTGGCTGTCGGACGGCGAGGTGTCGCCAGCGACGCGGGCGTTCGCCAAGTGGTCGGCGCTGGGGTCGCTGCTGCTGGGCATGCTCGGCCAGGTCGGCTACCACCTGCTGGCGACCTCTGGGCAGTCCTCGGCGCCCTGGCAGGTGACCACCGTCGTGTCATGCCTGCCGGTGCTGGTGCTCGGCATGGGGGCGGCGCTAGGGCATATGCTCGCCCGCGACGGGCGGGGCGTACCTGACGCCGAGGCCGCCGTACCCGAGCCCGTACCTGTCGTACCTGACGACGTACCGGATGTACCTGAGCGGGTGCCGCTGCTGGCCGGCCTGCCGGTGCTCGGCCCCGTCGAGGGCTTCCCCCGCCCGGTGCTGGCCGCGGGCGATGCGCCGCGGCGGACCGTGGTCAGCGAGCGCGTACCCGGGCCGCGCGACGTACCTGAGGACGTACCCGAGATGTACCTCAAGGCCGTCGAGCACTTCGCCGACGACCTCGACCAGGGGCGCATCCCGCCGTACCGGCGGATCAAGGATGAACTGCACATCGGCCAGGACAAAGCGCAGGAGGTACGGGCGTACCTGGCCGCGCGTACCCGTACCTGAGATGTACCCGCCCCCGGGCTACCTGCCAAGACACCCCGGGGGCGGTCTCCCTACGAAAGGAGAGATCCCAGCATGACGCAGATCGCCGAGGGACACGAGGGCACCCTGTTGCCCTTTCCCGAGCGCGTACCCGAGCTGCCCGGGTACGTACCTGACCCGGTTCCCGAGGGGGAGGGATTCCGGGTACGCCTGGCCCGGTTCGCCCAAGGGGTCAAGCACCGCCGGCACCTGCTCAAGTACGCCGTCAAGGCCACGTACCTGACGGTGAGCGCGCCCGTCGTGGGGACCGCGCGCCTGGCGGGTACGGGGTGGCGGTGGATCCGCGCCGACGACTACGGCTCGGCCCGCGGCGACTCGCCCGCGTTCGTCGAGGCGGTGCGTACCCGGCGGCGCAGGCAGGCGTGGATGATCGCCGGGCCGTACCTGGGCGTCACCGCCGGGGCGTGGCTGCTGTGGGACGGCGCGGCGCCGGTGCTGTCGCTGAGCCTGGTGCTGGGCACCGGTACGGCGGTAGAGGTCAAGCGCCGGCTTGCCGACCGTACGACGCCGCTGCGGTTCCCGGGCCTGGGCAAGAAGACGCCGGCGGACAACGCGGTGGTGCGCGCGGCCATCTCGGCCAAGCTGGCGACCGGCAGCGTCGAGGAGATGCGCCTTGCCTCGCCGGTCATCACCGAGGCGAGCGGCTGGTCGACGGTGCTGCAGTTGCCGCCGGGGCAGCGGGCCCGCAAGGCGATCGGCAAGGAGGCCGACTTCGCCTCGGCGCTGGGCGTCGGCGAGACGCAGGTGGTGTTCGACCTGCTGCCTGAGCACGCCGGCCGCCTGGCGGTGTACGTGGCCAAGGCCGACCCGTTCCTGAAGATCTACCCCTCGCCGCTGATCGGCCGTACCGACCCGATGGACTTTTGGGCGGGCATCCCCGCCGGGGTCAACGGCCGCGGCAAGCCGGAGACGCTGCGGCTGGTCGACGCCTCGCTACTGGTCGCCGGGGAGCCGCGGGCCGGCAAGTCCGCCGCGGTGAACGGCATCATCGGTTGCGCCGCCCTGGCCGTCACCCCGCGCATCCACCTGTGGGACGGCAAGGGCGCCGGCGACCACCGGCCGTGGCGGAAGATCGCCCACACCGCCGAGAAGCGCAACGCTTCCGGCCTGCTCGCCCACCTCAAGCGGATGCAGGCACAGATGGAACGCGTGTTCGACATGCTCGACGAGGCGGGCGGCTCGGCCAAGCTCACCCCGGCGTTGTGCCGTCAGCTCGGCGTGGACATCGAGCTCACCGTGGTCGACGAGACTCGCTACTACGTCACCAGCCCGCAGGGCGAGGAGATCGTGGACGCCATGGTCGACATCGCCTCCCGCGGGCCGGCGGCCGGGGTGCTGCTGGTGCTGGCCTCGCAGCGGATGACCACCGACGCGATCCCTGGACCGCTCAAGGGCGTGTGCTCGCTGCGCTGGGCGATGCGCTGCCCGGACTCCACCGCCTCCAACGCGGTCCTCGGCCAGGGCGCGGTCGGGCGCGGATTCGACGCCTCGGAGATCCCCCGGCGCACCCACCGCGGCGTGGGCATCCTGGACGCCGACGGCTCCGAGCCGGTCAAGCTGCGCTCCTACTTCCTCGACGACTCCGGGCCCGACCTGACCGACATCGCCGAGGCGGCCTACGTGCTGCGCCAGGCGGCCGGCACGCTCCCCGCGGGACCGGCACCGGTCGACCAGGTCGACGACGCCCCGGTGCGCGATGTGCTCGCCGCGATGGGCGAGGCCGAGCGAATGCACACCGCCGAGCTCGTCGCCCGCCTCGCCGAACGCCAGCCGTCGATGGGGTGGGACGCCTCCAAGCTCGCCGCGGTGCTGCGGCCGTACGGGGTCACTCCGGGCGACTTGAAGGTGGGCGGGATCAACAAGAACGGCTACAGGCGGGAGGATCTGCTGGCCGCTCTGGGCGGCTTCTGAGGGTCTACCGGCGAGGTCTACCCGGGGTCTACCGGCCGCGAGGGGTCTACCCGGGGTAGACCCGCCCTGACGTGCGCGGTAGACCCCGGTAGACCTCTGAACGAACACCCCGCCGCACACCCTTCACGAGGGGGTACACGCTGGTGCGTACCCTTCGCCCAGGGGTACGCAGTGAGCCCGTACCCCGCGCCCTCGCCGAGGTCGTCCGCGGCCATGGACACCCTTTTCCGGTGGTCGCCGAAAAAGGTCGTTCGTCCCATTTCCCGGATCCGGGAAGACGTAGCAGCCCTACCCCTCGGCGGGCGGGGTGGCCTTCACGAACAGACCGCGGCCCGGCGCCGTCTCCAGCAGCCCCTCGCCCTTGAGCACGTCGAGCGCCTTTTTGATCGTGTTCCGCGAGATGTCGAACTCGGCCTCGAGCTCGTGGTGCGACGGGATCCGCCGGCCGACCGGGATGTCACCAGAGGCGATGCGCTCGCGCAGAATGTCGGCGAGCTGCTGGTAGGGCGCCCTCAGCCCGTCGCGATCAATGGTCACAGCGGGACGTTAGGTGGCCTGAGCAGGCCAAAGATAGTCAGGCCCAACCCTGGCCAGCCCTGGCCAACCAGACGTACGGTGGTTACCCCCTGAAAGCACGGGGCCCGCCGGCGCGGCACACGCCTACGGGCCCCATCGCACGTGAGAGGTGCGACCTATGGGCCATGGTAAGCCGGACATTCCGGAGTTCCGAGACGTACGCCAAGACGACGACGGCACCTGGAGGGCCGTACACGTCGACTCCGGCCGGGAAGCGGTCGCCGACACCCGGGCCGACCTCGAGCTGCGAGCGCTGGTCATCCGCGTCACCGAGGGATTCAAGCGGGCGTGGCCGTGACCGGCTGCTGGCATTGCATGCTGCGGGATATCACCCTGTCGTGGCAGCCGTCGCTGACCTACCCTGACGCGTTCGCCGGGTACGTGCATCGCCGCGCCAAGGTGGCCGGGGTGTTCCGCCGGTCAGGGAAGCGGTGGGAGGGCAAGCTGTTCCTGACCCTCGGCGACGACATGCCGTCCCGGTCGTTCAACTCCCGCGCGGACGCCGAGCAGTGGTGCACCGAGCAGGTGCGGCTGTGGTTCGCCCAACTCGACCACGACGAGCCCTGAGAGCCGCTAGAAGCGCCGCCAGGGCACGCCCCCTCTGCGGTGCCCTGGTGGCGCCGCGCGGCCCGCACAGCGGCTTTCAGGCGGCGATCAGCCGCGGGCGTTGACCCGCATGGCGATCCGGGCGGCGACCATGTCGATGTCGGCTTGTTCGCGGACCTCCATCCGCTCGACGTGCACCAGCGACCCCGAGCGACCGGCCGCGCCGTCGTGTGCGAGACGGCCGGCCAGCGAGCCCTTCTGCACCGGCCCCGCCGAGTACACCCCCGAGTAGGAGGCGCCGCCACCCATAACCGGCGCCGACCGGCGGACCGGGCGAGCAGCCGGCCGGTCGTTTGCCCGCCACCCGGTCGGCTGGCCGTTGATGGGAAGCGACCGGGCAGCAGAACCGGCCATCACCCACCCGAACGCCGACCCGGCGGCCTGTCCGAGCACATCCCCGGCACGCCGCAGGACGGCATCGGACGGCGAATACGCAGCCGCGAAGAAGTCGCCGCCCCCGCCACCCGACGACCCGCCGACGCTGTTTCTCGGCTTGTCGTCCATCTCAGCGCTCAGCAGCCCGCGGTTCTTCGGCGGCGGGTGGCGGTCGTAGGTCGCGTCGTTGGGATCGGTGCGAGCCTTGGGCGCGGTGTTCGCCTTCGGCTTGCTGGTGCTGGTCTTGGACCCGCCGGCGTTCGACGTGGTCTTGGCCACCGCCCCGGCCTTGCTGATGGCCGTGGTCAGCTTGCTGATCGCCGCCGTGAGACTCGTGATGGACTTCGTTAGCGACGCCGTGGACCCGGCGGTGGTCGTGGCCACCTTGTCGGCGGTCTTGCCCACGGTGCCCAGCGTCTTGGTCAGCGTGCCGGTCGCGCCCATCGTGTCCGTCAGCCTGCCGGTCGCCCCGGCAAGCTGCTCGTTCAGACCGGTGCTCGCCGCGTCCAGGCTGGCCGTGAGCGAGCCGAGGTTGTCGATCGACACCCGCAGCCCGCCGGAGGCCGACCCGGTCGCCATCACCGGGGTCGCCGACCCAGCGACCAGCCCGCCGTTCGCCGCGGCGACCAGGGCCAGCTTCTTCGGCATGAGCTGCATGCCGAACTCGCCGGCCACCGTGGCGAGGATCTGCGTCGACCTGGCCCGCTTGCTGGCCGCGAGCGGAATGTAGGCCTCGCCGCCGGTCTCGGGCTCAGCCCACAACCGCATCGCGCCGGCCGGGGCTATCTGGGCGACATGCCGCTCGGCCCCGCCGGCGAACGCGGCGACCCCACCCGCAGCGAAGGGAGCGAACGACACCCCTCCGTCGGCCTTCTTCTTCGGCGCCGCGATCCCCTCAGGGATCTTGTTGTTGACACCGAGGATCTTCAACTGCCAGTCGTACAGCGCTTTGAGCTTCTTCTCCGCGGCGCTGGTGTCCATCTTGATGTGGATGTCCTTCGACTTCAGCTTGTCGAGGACTTCCTTCAGCTTCTTGCCGCCCTCGGATGCCTTGTCGGCTTCCTTGCGGCTGATGCCGTACTTCTCGGCGAGCTGGTAGATCTGCTCTCGGGCTTCCTTGGACTTCCCGGCCAGGTCGAACAGCTTGGGAAGCTGCCGAGCGATCGCCTCGGTCGCATCGGAGGTCTTGCCGGTCAGCGTGTAGGTCGCGTTCGCGTTGTCCTTGACCTTGCCCAGCAGCCCGGCGAACGCCTCCTGGGCACGCCTGACCGCCTCCTTCTGCCTGTCGGTCATGCCGGCGGAAACTTCGAGCTTGTGGTTGGACTCATCCAGCGCCCGGGTGGCGTCGGTGTAGGCGTCTTTCATCCGCCGCTGGGTCTCGATGTTCACGCCGCCCATGGCCGCGGCGTCGGCGGTCTTCTGCCGCGCCTCGTTCAGCCGCTCGTTCTGCCCGCCGATCACGTCATTGAGCAGCTTCGCATCGCCGGTCAGGATCTTGGTGGTGCCCGAGTAGGTGCCCAGACGGCCGCCGGCTACCTGGGCGTAGGTCTTGTTGTCGTCCAAGACCTTGTTGACCCGCTTGATCGCCGCCTCGTTGCCCAAGGCTGCTTCGGTCAGGTCCTTGAGGTTGATGCCCATCCGCTTGGCCGCCTCGACCGCCCCGGAGTCGAACAGCTCCTTCTTCGCGGCCTCGCGGCTCTCCCCGGTGATCTTCCCCGTCGTCTGGTCCAGCGAGCGTGCCAGATCGTCGACCTTGCGTTTGGCTTCCTCGTGGGCGCCGGCGAACAGTCCCAGGGCGGTGATCCCGGCGCCCACCGCCAGCCCCCAGGGCCCGCCGGCGCCGAGCAGCCCGGCGAACGCGGAGATCTTGCCCTTGTTCGACCCGGCGGCGCTCCCCGCCTCCCCGATCTTCGTCCGCAGGTCGCCCAGCAGCTCGACCCCGGAGCTGACCGCCTTGCCGACCTTGACCGCCGTGTAGATCGCGGCGACCGCCAGAGCGATGCCCTGGATCTGGCTGGGGGACATGCCGGCCGTGATGTTGGCCAGCAGTTGCATTCCGCCCAGCGTGCTCGGGACGAACGGGGTCAACGCCGTCACGATGTGGCCGGCGCTGGTCGCGACGCTGCCCAGCAGGTGCGCCACCTCGGGCGCGTTCGTCTTCACCCAGGCCACGAACGCCTTGAAGTCGGGGTTGTCGCGGAGCTTGACGCCCCAGTCGGCGAACTTCTTCGACCCGCCTTCGATCGCGCCGATCAGATCGCCCGAGTGCGGCAGCACGGCGTCGATCACGCCGGCGATGCCCTTGAACACGTTCCCCGCGGTGTGGCCGAGCCCTTCGATCGCGCCGGGCATCTCCTTGTCGATGTCCCGGATGAACTTGTCCCAGAACGGATCAGTCAGCGCCTTGCGGGCGTCCTTCTCCAGCCCGACGAACGACTTCGATGCCGTCTTCACCAGCGGCGAGATCTTCGGCAGGCCGGTCGTCACCAGGTCGAGGCCGCCCTTGATGGCGGGGAACACGTCCCCTTCGAGGGACTGCTGCCAGGTCTTGTATCCGTCCTGGAACTTCTTCAGGTCCTTGGCCATGCCCTGCTCGGCCTTGGACAGTTCGCCGAACTTCGACGCCGCCCCGCCGGCCGCGCCGCCGGCCTGGTTCATGGCGGCCTTGGCCTGGAGCTGCTCGACGCGGAGCCGCTGCGCCGCGCGGATCGCGTCCCGCTGGGCGTCGGCGACCTTACGCTGCGCCTCGGCGACCTTCTCGTGCGCCTCGACGACCTTCTGCTGGGCGTCAGCGATCCGGCGGGCGTTGTCCAGGTCCACCTTCGCCGCGTCCCGCTGCGCGTCCGCCAGGTTCCGCTGAGCGTCCGCGATCCGCTCGTTCGCCTGCGAAAGAGCGTCCTTGGCGTCCTTGACCCGCTTGGACCCTTCGACGCCGTCCTTGTCGGCCTGCGCCTGCTCGGCGTTGAGCCGCTCCAACGCGAGCTGAAGTTCCTTGACCCGCTGAACGGCCCGGTCGTAATTGAGCTGCGCCCGTTCCTTCTGCGCGGCGGTGGCCTTGGGGTCGGCCATGACCTTGTTCAGTGCGTCCTGCGCGTCGGTGAGATCGAGCTGGGCGCCCTTCAGGTCGAGGTTGGTGTCGATCAGCCGGTTGCCGAGGTCTTCCAGGTCGCGGGCGGCTTCACGGCGGGCGTCGTTGACCGCCTGCTGTGCGCGAAGTGCATCGCGCTGTGCGTCGCCCAGAGACCGCTCCGCGTCCGCGATCCGCCGGAGCGCATCGGCGTGCCGGCTGGCGGCGTCCTCGATCGCCCGCGACACATCAGCCTGGGCGGCCCCCAGGTCGCGCTGCGCCCGCGTCACATCCGTCTGGGCGTCCTTCACCTTGCGCAGGGCGTCCTTGACCCGGTCTTGCGCCTGCGCCAACTGCAAGGCGCGGGCCGCAGCCTCGGCCTGCGACTGGGCCAGGGACTTGGTGGACCCTCCGGCCCCGCCGGTGGCCTTGCCCATCTCCTTGACCGCGTCCGACACCCGGCCCATGGCGGGGATCGCCACCGCCCCGAACGCCGCAGCCCCCGCGGCGGCGACACCGAACGCCGAACCGAGACTTGCCACCCCGGCGCCGATCGTCACAGCGGCCGGCAACGCGCTCAGCGCGGCACCCACCAGGGCGATGTTCGCCAGCGCACCCGACACGTCGGCGTCCACCTTCACGCGCGCAGTCTCGCCGTCCAGCCGGTTGACCTCGCCCTGCATCGCCCGCAGCTCAGCCAGCGCCGTACCGATGTCGGCCCGCACGCTGACGTCCACCTCGGTGCGCTGCAGTTGCTCGAGCTCGCGCTCAATGCGCTGCGTCTCAGCGATCGCCGCGCCAGCGTCGATGTCGATGCCGATCCTCTTGCCGGCCAGCGACTCCAGATCACGCCGAAGCTGCGCGAACTTGACCTCAGCGGCCGAAGAATCAGCGTCGATCTTGATCTTCGGCAACGCCTTGGTCGCCGCCTCCAGGCGCTGACGCATCCGGTCCGCCGACGCACCCGTCTCGGTCATCTGTCGCGACAGATCCTGCGTCGAGGCCTTCGCCGTCCGCATGTTGGTGACGAAGTCCCCGACCTTCGCCCGCAGCGAGATCGACACCGAACGATCCGCCATCAGATACCACTCCTGTCCGCCTCAGCGCGGAACAACTCGTGCGCGAACTCCACGTCCACCCCGGCGCACTCCGCCCACCGCGCCACCGCCATCGCCGCGACACCGTCGAGCACCTCGGCCAGCACCGCCAGATCACCGACCAGGTTCGGCCGCAGATGATGCGCCGCCCCGTACAGCCGGCCG
This sequence comes from Sphaerisporangium dianthi, assembly GCF_042654065.1. NCBI lineage: Bacteria > Bacillati > Actinomycetota > Actinomycetes > Streptosporangiales > Streptosporangiaceae > Sphaerisporangium > Sphaerisporangium dianthi. The sequence continues at coordinate 39,623 of NZ_JBHSFP010000034.1, forward strand.
AGGTCGAAGTCCGACAGCTCCTCCACCACCGTGCGCAGCCGTGCCGCCGCGGCATCGAGCTCGCTCACGACGACCCCCCGCGCAAACCGATCAAGCTCCGGCACCACGCGGCGCCCTCCCCCGCGGTCTCCTCTAAATGTCCGTTTTGGGGGGGTATGCCGGGTGTGTCCGATTCTCTGGGGGGCTGAGATGTCCTCGCGCGCGCGTGCGGGGAGGTCTCAGGGTCTTGGACTGCGAGCCACCTCCCCCGCGGTCCTCTATCCGAAGTGGATCTTGGACCCCTCGCCAACCCCCGGGGGGGCTTGTGCAGGCCGGGGCTACAGCAGGAGGTGAGCGCCCCGGCCTGGGTCTGTGCGTGCATGGTCAGAACCCCACGGCCTTGAGCTTGTGTGGCCCGTTGGCTATGGCCTCGGCGACCTTGGCGGCCTGCTGCTCGGGTGTCGGCATCCACGGTTGGGCTGCGTGGTCGACGAAGTAGATGAGGGTCTGCCGCAGTGACATGCCGTGCCAGGGTGTGCGGGACATGGCCATGCGGGTGCGATGCAGATCGTCGAAGTTGGCGAGGGTGGCGTACCGGTCGCCGGGGTCTTCGATGCAGCGGATGCCCATGGACCACATGGCTTGCCGGCCTGCCCGTATGACGGTGTAGGTCTCGGCGAGCTGGTCGAGCTGGTCGCTGGCTTTGCGCACCTTGGCGGGGGCGGACAGCAGGCGGCGGGGTTCGTCTTCGCCGTGCTGGTGCAGGACGCCGACGGCTTCGCGGATGCCCTGCCATGTGGCGTCGAGGGCGGGGGCGAGGTGTCCGGTGATGATCTGCTCGGACTGCTCGCGGATGCAGGAGGAGACGCGGCGGGCGGCGATCTCCAGCGCCATGCCGAGGAGTTCGATGGTGTCGGCCCGGACGCGCTCGGCGGCGCGGGCGCGTTCGATGTCGGCGGGGTCGGGCAGCGGGGCGCCGGCGTACAGGGCGTCTACGGTGGCCGTGGCGAGCTGCCCGGTGAGCTCCCAAGAGGACTGCGGGGGGACGGGCCATGGCTCGTTGGTCAGCTTGGTGTGGACGTCGCGCAGCTTCAGCAGCTCGTCGGGCAGGGTGTAGGCGCCGCGGGCGTGGCCGTCGAACAGGGCGGGCGCGGGGAGTCGGTCTTCAGGCACCGGGGTTCTCCTGCGGCTTGCGGTTGATGATGTGGTCGCGGAGTCGGCGGGCGCCTGGTGAGCGCTGGTCGGCAGGGAGGGCGGCGAGGTCGCGCAGACGCTGGTTCATGTCCACCGGGGTGGCCTGGCGCCGGGGCGCCGGCTGCTCGTCGGCGGTCTGGTCGTCGTCGTGGTCCACGGGTCCTCCCGGTCATGCGGCGCCACGGCGGGCGCGGTAGTGCTCGACGTCTTCGCGGCTGATGCGCCACCGGCCGGCGACGTTCTCGGCGGGGAGCCGCCCGCCCTCGATGGCGTCGCGGACGCCGCGGTCGGTCATGCCGAGCAGGTCTCCGGCCTGGGTGGTTGTCAGCCACGTCGAGGATGGGGCCACTTCCGGCTGTGCCGCATCTGGGCTTCCGGTTGCGGAAGTGCGCCACCGCGCGGCTTGCTGGCGGATGGCGGCGAGCACGGCGTCGACTTCGGGGTCCTGGCCGCGGCGTTCGATGCGCAACCGTGCGAGCCCGGCGTGGGACTCCAGCCACGCGCAGATGCGGGCGGGGATCTCGACGCCGGGCCCGTGGGTGTACTGCTCGGGCAGGTGCCACCGTTCGTTCACGTTCAGCCCTCGCCCTTGCCGTCCGCCGGCGGCGGGGTGTTGCGCTCTCGGGCCGCGTGGCGGGCGCGTAGTCCGTAGGCGCGGCGCTGGGCGAAGGCGGCGCGCAGGGCCTTAGCGGCGAGGCGCCGACGGCGGGCGGCTTCGATCCGCTCGGCCACCCGCTGGTCGACGGTCTCGCCGAGCCCGCCGGCGCCGGGGATGGGCTTCACGGCGCGTCCTGCGACGGCCGGGCGGCGAGGTAGTCGAGGACTTCCCGCATGGCCGGTTCGCGGCCGAGGGCGGCCGAGACTTCCTTGCGGATGCGGCGCCCCTGCTTGATCCACGCGTGCGGCATCTGGAACCGGTCGGCGGGCACGCCGGCAGCGCGTTGCCGGGCCTGCTCGGCGCGCAGCTCCTCGACGGGCACGCCCATGAGCAGTGCCATGCCGGCCGTGGAGATGCACGGCTCCCCGTCGATGACCCGGTAGAGCGGTTGGTTGGTCATGGCGTCGCCCCCTTGGAGCCCGTTGCGGACACGGGCGAGGTCGGGGGAAGGGTGCCAGGGTGCCAACTTCTGGAGACACTGGCAGTCTTGGCACCCTGGCAGCCTTCGCAGGTCACAGCGTTACGGCTTGGCACCCTTACCCTCCGGGTCGGGAAGGGTGGCACTCTGCTCCGGCAGGGCGAGCCACCATTCACCCTTGCCGTTGGGCCCCGTGGGGAAGTTCTTGGCGACCACGGCGAGGCTCTTGCGGGCGCGGTTCAAGGTCCGCTCGGAGATGCCGTGGATCTGCTTGGCCTCTTCCTGGATCTCGGTGGTCTTGCGCCACCCGCCAGCGAGGGCTTCAATCAGGAACTCGACGGCGCCAGCCTTGTCGTTGCGCTGCTCGCTGTCGTCGCCGTTGCTGGCGAGGATTTCGCCGACAGAGCGCGGGGCCTCGCCACAGAAGACGAACTTGCCGACGTCCGCCGTGCCCTTCTTCGTCTCGATCTTGACCGACTCGATGTTGTAGGCCAGCGACGGCAGATCAGCGAGGCCAAGCGAGTTCTTGCTCTGCGTCATCACCCGCGTCCCCTCGTCTGGGTCGACGGCGAAAGCCAGGACGGCGCGCGGCACGTTCTTGAAGGCACCGCTGCCAGTGATGAGCGACGACGCGTCGGTACCTGCCCCTTTGCCGAAGTGGGCAATGCCGAGCATCACGCACCCGGTGCGGTCTCCGAGCCGCGCGAGCGGGTCGAGGACCATTCGCACGGATCGCTCCTTGTGGGTGTCGATGCCTGCGCTGATGGTGGAGATGAGTGGGTCGAGGATGACGAGCTTCACGCCGTTGTGAGCGATGGAGTCCTCAAGGAGGGCGAAGTCATTGGGCAGGTTGATCGTGCTGGTCTCGTCTTCGCTGATCTCCACCTCGGCGCGCCACACCCGATCGAGGTTGGCCCCCGCAGCGATGAGCCGGGGCACGAGCGTGTGCTTCCACGAGTCCTCGACCGCCACATAGATGACGTCGTGCGGTCGGCCGAGCAGCGGGCCCGGCAGCGTGCCGGTGGTGACGCCAGCGGCCATCCAGATGCCGAAGCTGCTCTTGCCTGTGCCTTCCCGGCCGGCGGCGACGGCCAGAGCGCCGGAGGGGATGCGACCCCTGCCGTTGTCCTCCCACATCCACTCGACGGGCTCTGGCTCGATCTCGGAAGCCCGGGTGAGCTTGATGCGCCGCGCGAACGGCTGCGCTGGCGCCTCCTTTGGCTCACACGTGCATCCCTCGGGCTTGTGCTCGCAGCCGGCGCACGCGTAGTACTCGCCCCATCCGTCGATCTGGTGTGGAAGGGACACGAGGTCGGCGCCACACCGCTTGCACTTCTTGCTCACGCGACCTCCTGAGCCGGGCGTGCCGGCTCCCATTCGATGGGCCCGCCCGGGTAGTCGCTGCCGTGGCGCGCGACCGCGTCGGCGCGGATACAGCGCGAGCAGCCCGAGGTGTGCGGCGAGTTGCAGGGCACCCCCGCGGCGTAAGCCCGGTCGAGGGCGGCCCGCTCTTGCCAGGTGGTGCCCATCACCCCCGGCCCGGGGGCGTCACGGCTGGCCGTCCACGCGATCTGCTCCTCGTGGAGGCGGAAGCCGTAGCCGACGTCCCATCCGTCGCGGAAGCCGTCCCGGTAGGCGTCGATGACCTCGGCACGGTGGTGGTCCAGGTCGCCGACCAGGCGCCGCATCTCCTCGACGGTGGCGGCCGGGATCGCTCGCGTACGGTCGGCGACCTGTCGTATCGTGAGAAACGTGTCGGAGCCCTGGTGGGGATTCTCGACTTTCAGGGGCGCCCCGTTGCCGCGGGTGCGCCCCTCGTCGTTTGTGGGGGGCATCAGGCGGCCGCGCCAAGCTTCGCAAGGATGTCGGCGGTCACCACGCGGACGACTCCCCCGGCCTTGATGAGCTTCGCGGGGAACTGGTCCCGCTTCACCAGCTCGTACGAGTAGGACTGCGAAATCCCAAAGGCCAGCCCGCCCGTGGGCACATCAACGCTGGCAGGCCACTGCCTGATCTCTTCCAGCGTCGGGACGACGACATCACGGCGCTTCCGCATGATCCCTCCAATGTCTTTGGCAGCCTCATTGGGCTGTCACGGACGACTAAAGCGCACACACCGCCCGGACGTCAAGCGACTGACAGGCTCATGTAGAGCACATCCAAACTTGTGGAGGTGTGTGGACTGCCGTACGGTTCCCTTCATGACGCATCGCTGGCTGATCAGCCCGGACTGGCATCCTGACGACCCGCCGGAGGACCCAGACACAGGGAATTACGGCAATCAGGAGTTGGAAGAGAAGCTCAAGAGGGACTTCGGCGGGGACGCGTGGCGGGTCTTCGGCATGGGTGTGAGCGTGCCTAACGCGGGTCTTGCGGCGGGGTTCACGAAGAACGAGAGCGGCAGATATGTCCTGTCGGCTGTGCTGGTAGTCGGCGACGCCGTCACTACCGACACCCTCCGACGTGTCCCTGTGGTGGCCCTTGAGAACTCCCTGAACATCAGCCAGGACACCGTTCGGGAGGAAGTCGATAAGCTGCCCCCGCTGCAGCGCACGCCTGGAATGTCACCCGAGGATTTCTCGGCGCTGGTGGCGCGGCACTACACGACATGGGCCCGCGGTGTGCCACATCCCGCCGCAGCGATGGCGGCCGACTCCGAGACGAAGCTGCCTACGGTGCACACGTGGATCAGAGAGGCGCGTCTCCGCGGCTTCCTGCCGCCGGCCAGGCGCGGCAAGTCGTCGACTTAGGAGGGTGGCGTGCCGGATCCGATCAAGATGGTCACGCTGAAGGACGGCACCAAGCGGTATCGGTTCGTCGTCGACATCGGCCGGGACGCGGACGGAAAGCGCAAGCAGCTCACGGTCACCACGGACACCAAGCGGGAGGCCGTGGCCGAGCTCGCGCGCATCCGTCACCAACGGAGCGCTGGCAGCCTGGTGGCACCAAGCAAGATGACGGTCAACGAGTTGCTCGACCTGTGGGTGAAGACGGCGACGCGCGACGTCGAGGAGGCGACCGCTTCCAACTACGAGAACGCGATGCGCCCCGTCCGGATACGACTCGGCCACAAGCGCTTGCAGGAGCTCACCGAGGATGACATCGAGGACCTGATCGACTGGATGTTAACGAGCGGCCGGCGCCGCGGCGGGAAGCCGGGGACAGGGCTTAGCCTGCGCTCGGTGCGGCTCACGCTGGGGCGTCTTCGCGCCGCGTTGAACCTCGCCGTCCGCCGTCATCTGGTCGCGCGGAATGTGGCGGCCGACGTCAAGATCTCGCGCGAGGCGACGAAGAAGGCGCCGAAGACGCAGCACGTCCCCTGGTCGCAGCCGGAGGTGAAGGCGTTCTTGGAGGCGATCAAGGGGCATCGGCTGTACGCGGTCATGCTGCTCACCCTGATCGCCAACCGGCCGGCGGAGGTGTGCGGGGTCCGGTGGGACGAAGACGTCGACCTCGACGGGGCGGGCACGATCGCGATCGGCAACACCCGGACGATCGTCTATGACCGGTCCCTGGAGAAGGGGCAGCGGAACAAGGCCGTCGAGAAGGGCGCGAAGTCGGACGCCGGCGAGCGGACGCTCCCCCTGCCCGCCCCGGTGCATCGCGCTCTGCGCGCGTTCCGGGCGTTGCAGGCCAGCGAGCGGTTACAGGCCGGCGAGGCATACGAGGGCAGCGGGTACGTGCTCGTCGACGAGCTCGGCCGGCCATGGAAGACCGACAAGCTACGGCGCGAGGCGTACAAGCTGATGGAGGCCGCCGGGGTGCGGAAGGTGCGGCTGTACGACGCGCGGCACGCCTGCCTGTCGTGGATGGCGAACAACGGGGTGCCGGACACGGTGGTGTCGGCGTGGGCAGGCCACAGCGATCTCTCGTTCACCAAACGGGTGTACGTCCACCCGGACCCGGAGAGCCTTCGCGCGGGGTCGGAGAAGCTGGGCGAACTACTCAGCTAGACCAAGATCAAACAGACGTGTGTGAGAAATTGTGAGACGGAAAGCAAAAAGCCGTGATCACATGTTCCGTGATCACGGCTCCGACCAGTGCCTATCTGGTCGGGACGACAGGATTTGAACCTGCGACCCCTTGACCCCCAGTCAAGTGCGCTACCAAGCTGCGCTACGTCCCGTTGCTCGCCGGGGCGAGCAAGAACAACCTTAGCGCAGAACGGGGAGTCCTGCGTACGCGTGGGCCGGGCACTGTGGGCACTCCAGCCTCACCTTTCGCGCGTCTTAGCTGCGGACGTCACGGGATGGCCGATGATCGGTTGCCGGATGGGCGTGACGGGTGGTGCCGTGGAGCTAGGGGAAGTGGGGTGGACGCATGGGGCGGAAGTCTCATATCGACCGGGATGAGCTGGGGCGGCTGGTCGCCGCAGGGTGGCCCAACGCGCGGCTGGCCGCGCACTTCGGGGTGACGGAGTCGGGGATCCTGCAGGCCAAGCGGGCGGCCGGGCTGGCCAAACCGATGCTCGACCACGGCAAGGCCCTGCCGTGGAAGCTGAACCGCGTGCACAACCAGACCGGGCCGGCGACGAACCTGCGCAATCTGTCGGCGGTCGCCCAGGGAGGCGAGGTGCCGCAGACCAAGATCAACACGGCGGTTAGATGGGCGCGCAGATTGGTCGAGGGTGGCCTGGACGTCGCCTACGACCCCGAGACGGGGTTCTACGAGACGGCGGCCGCCGGGACCTCGGTCTCCCACGTCGAGGGGGTGCTCACCGACGCCCTCGCGGTGCTGAAGCGCCGGGAGGAGGGGCGGGAGGCGGCGGCGGAAGGGTCGTGAGCACACAGGGTGGTGAATGGGTGGTTTCGCGGTCGTTTCGGGGTCCCCATCTCGGGCAGTCGGGGGTTACAAAGGCACACATAACCGGAGGCAGACATGACCATCACCTGGGTGGCCGTCGTTGTAGCCGCGGTGGTGGCGATCCTGGCCGTCGGCTACTTCCTGGTGCAGCAGCAGCGCAGGCGCCGACTCCAAGAACGCTTCGGCCCCGAGTACGAACGCACCGTGCGTGAGCGGGAGAACCGCCGTGAGGCGGAGCAGGAACTGATCGAGCGCGAGCAGCGTCACGCCAAGCTGGACATCCGGCCCCTCTCTTCGGACAGCCGGTCCACCTACGCCAAGAAGTGGACCGAGGTTCAGGAGCGGTTCGTGGACGCTCCCGGCTTCGCGGTGACCGAGGCGGATCACCTGGTGACCGCCGTCATGGCGGACCGGGGCTACCCGACCGAGGGCTTCGAGCAGCAGGTGTCGGACCTGTCGGTCGCCCACGGCCAGACGCTGGACCATTACCGCAAGGCCCACGAGATCAGCAGCCGCGCGGCGCGGCGGGAGGCCTCCACCGAGGAACTGCGGCAGGCGATGGTGCACTACCGCGCGCTGTTCCAGGAACTGCTGGAGGACACCGTGGCCGGCGACGGCGAGCGGCGGGCCCAGGAGACCGCCGGCGACCGGCGCGACGCGTACGAGGCCGCCGGCGGCGAGCACGAGGCGTCCGCAGAGCGGCAGGCGGACGAGCCTGAGCGCGGCGATCAGCGCAACGGCGTGCCATTCGACGACGGGCAGCAGAACCGCCAGCAGTACGAGCGCCGGGAGCAGGACCGGCGCCAGTACGGCGGCAAGGAGCCGGGCGATCGCGGCTCCACGGAGACCGGGGCCCGCGTGGCCGGCGGCCGTACCTCGTACCGCAACACTCAGGGAGGCTGACCGATGGAACCCTATCGCCGAGACACCGCGCACGACCCGGACACCGACAGGCCGGAGGACGGACACACCTCCGACTCCGCCGCCGACGACATCCGCACCGTCCACGACCCGTCCCGGCCGTGGGCGGGGAACGAAGGGCTGGACGCCGAGGGGGACGTCCGCCGTACGGACGAGAACGACGAGCTGGCCAAGCGGAACGAGGGGGACGGCCTGGACGGGCTGGACCAGGGTCACGCCGTCGACCGCGGCTCCGGCGACCTGGACGGAGTGGACCGGACCCAGACGCTCGGCCGTGCCTCCGGCGACGTGGACGACCTCGCCGACGACCGTCTGGTCGCGGCGAGTTCGAGCACGACGGAGAATCCCGACCCCGCCCACGACTCTCGCGAGCTCGGCGACGCCACGGACGACGCCCCCGCCCCGGGGACGGCCTTCGACCCGGAGCCTGTGCTCTCGGAAGGGCGGGCGCCAGGAGATCGGGACCTGATGGTCTACCCGGACGACGCCGACTACCCCACCCGGGAGCAGGACTCCGACCTGGTGGCCGTGCCCGTGGTGAAGCCCGAGCCGGTGGCCGCGCGCAACGACCTGGAGAGGCCGTCCGAGGAGACGGGGACCGGCGTCGTCGCCGGAGGGACGCAAGGGGCGTTCGGGCCGGGTGAGTTCGAACAGCGGTGGCGCGAGGTCCAGGCGAGCTTCGTCGACGACCCCCGGGACGCCGTCACGCGGGCCGACCAGCTCGTGGACGAGGCCGTCGCGGCGATCGCCTCCCGCAAGCAGAGTCTGGTCGACCAGTGGAAGAACAGCGACCAGAACGACACCGAGCGGCTCCGGCTCGCTCTCCGTGACTACCGCTCGCTCCTCCAGGATCTGGTGGGGCTCTCCTACTCGGGCGCCGGACACGGCAACGGCCCGGCCGAAACGAAGTGAGGTAACCCCATGCTTGCCATCGCCGCGGCGATCGTTTTCGCTATCGCCTTCCTGTTCAGCCTGCTCGGTACGAGCATCGGCATCTCGACCACCGCGCTGATCGCGCTGGGGCTGTGCCTGCTCGCCCTGCACCAGGGTGGCATCGGCACCGCCAGCGCGGGCGGCGGAGCCCCGTGGCGCGGCTACCGGCGCACCCGCCGCTGACGGCCCGCTACTCGACAGCGGAGATGGGGTGCCGATGATGAGCCAGAAGGTGCGGGATGTAATGACGCACCGCCCGATCTGCCTGCCCGCGGACGCGTCGGTGTCCAAGGCGGCGCGTCTCATGCGCGACCAGGCGATCGGGGATGTGCTGGTGACCAGGGACGGCCGGCTGTGCGGCCTGGTGACCGACCGGGACATCGTCGTGCGCGCCGTCGCGGAGGCCAGGGACGCCGATTCGACACCCCTGGGCAGTCTGTGCACCTCCGACCTGGTCACCGCCCGGCCGGACCAGGACGTGGAGGACGTCGTCCGGCTGATGCGGGAGAGGGCCATCCGCAGGGTGCCGGTGGTGGAGGACGGCCGGCCCGTCGGGATCGTGTCGTTGGGGGACATGGCGCTGGAGCATCAGCTGTCGTCTCCGCTGTCGGAGATCAGCGGCGCGCCCCCTAACGGCTGAGGACCCCATCGCGTGTCCCCTCCGGGCCTCGGGTCACGCGGTGCGGGAGGAAGGGCGCCGTCCGTTCAGGGCGGCGCCCTTCCGCGTGGACGCCCGGCCCTTCCGCGTGGACGCCCGGTCCCTCAGCGGCCCGGGGTGGCGGGGGCGCCGGAGGTGGCCGGGGAGCGCTCCTGGAGATCGTGGTGGGCGGTGCGGGCGGCCAGTTCGAACTCCTGGCGGGGATCAAGCATGGCGCCCAGGGAGACGATCTCGCGGGTGAACAGCAGGCCGAGCGTCCAGTCCATCAGGATGCGGGCCTTCTTGTTGACCGTCGGGATCTTGGTCAGGTGGTAGGTGCGGTGCAGGAACCAGGCGGGGAGGCCGCGCAGCTGGTACCCGTAGACGTTGGCGACGCCGCGGAACATGCCGAGGCTGGCGACCGATCCGGCGCTGCGGTGCCGGTACGGGCGGCGCGGCAGGTCCCGCATGGTCGCGATCAGGTTGTCGGCCAGCCGGATCGCCTGGCGGGTGGCGTGCTGGGCGTTGGGCTGGGTGGTCTGGCCGGGCCGGGTGAGGTCGGGGACGGCGGCGCAGTCGCCGGCCGCGAAGGCGAAGCGGGTGCCGTCGACGAGCAGGCCGGCGTCGACCTTGACCCGGCCGCGCGCGTCGAGCGGCAGGTCGGAGGCCGCGGTGAGCGGGTTGGGCTTGACACCCGCCGTCCAGACCAGGGTGTCGGCGTCGAACCGGTCGCCGTCGCTCAGCACGATGTGGTGGTCCACGGCGGACTCCAGCCGGGTGCCGGTGCGCACCTCGATGCCGCGCCGGCGCAGCTGCCGGGCGGTCCACTCCCCCATCTCGGCGCCGACCTCGGTCAGGATCCTCCCGGTGGCCTCGACCAGGATCCACCGCATGTCGGACGGCCGGACGTCGCGGAAGTAGCGGCAGGCGTCGGCGGCCATGTCCTCCAGTTCGGCCAGCGCCTCGACTCCGGCGTAGCCGCCGCCGACGAACACGAAGGTCAGGGCGCGCCTGCGCACGTACTCGTCGGTGCAGGAGCCGGCCAGGTCGAGCCGGGCGAGGACGTGGTTGCGCAGGTGGATGGCCTCTTCCAGGGTCTTGAAGCCGATGCCGCACTCGGCGAGGCCGGGGACGGGCAGCGTCCGGGAGATCGACCCGGGGGCGAACACCAGGTAGTCGAAGTCGAGCGTGCGCGCCGGCCCCGCGTAGGGCTCGAAGCGGGCCGTGCGGGATGCCAGCTCCACCTGGGTGATCCGGCCGCTGAGCACCTGGCATCCGGGCAGCACCCGGCGCAGGAAGACGACGACGTGCCGGGGCTCCACGCTCCCCGCGGCGGCCTCGGCGAGGAACGGCTGGTAGGTCATGTAGGAGTCGAGGTCGACCACGGTGACGCGGGCCTCGCCCTTGCGGAGCCTCTTTTGCAGGCGACGCGCGGCGAGCATGCCCACGGCGCCGCCGCCCACGACGAGCACGTGCGGGATTCGCTGGGTCATAGCCCGGGACGTACCCCGGCCGGCAGGGACTACATGGACATTTACGGCAGTTTGAAGCGCATTATCAGCTCTGTGCCGTTCTGCCCGGTTCGCAGGATGAGCTCCTTGGTGAGGCGCCGGGTGACCCACAGTCCCATGCCGCTGGTGGAGTAGTCATGCGGGGCGATCATGCCGGGCGTCTCCTCGGGAACCCAGTGGCCGTCGTCGTGGACGCCGACCAGCAGGTCGCCTTCGTCGCACCAGACCCGCACCCGGGCCTTGGACGCCCCGTGCGTCACGGCGTTGGTCGCCACCTCGTTGATCGCGACGAGGAAGTCGCCGATCGCCTCGTCGTTCATTCCCGCCCGGCGTGCCTGGAGGGCGGCGAAGTCCCGGACATCCGGGAGATCCCCGACGCAGAACGTCAGTTCCTTGACCGCCACGCCGGACGGGAGCGGCATCGGGCCACCCCCGTCCGCGAGGAAGCGGGGAGGAGGGACTTCGTCCTCGTTCACCCGATAACCGCCTCCAGAAGCGATCAGCTGCGGAAAGGTCACCCCTCCAAGGGGGCCGATTTACATCGACGAAGATACCTCGGGATATCGGCCCGTAAGGGAAGTGCCCCCTCCACGTGACTACTGTTCCGCCCTTCAGTGCCCCAGGATCGGCGGCTTAATCAGCCGGCCGCCACCAGCTGGGAGCGAAGCTGGTCGAGCACCTTGCGCAGGATCCGGGAGACGTGCATCTGCGAGATGCCGAACTCCGCGGCGATCTCGGCCTGGGTCATGTTGCCGTAGTAGCGCAGCAGGAGGATGTTGCGCTCGCGCTCGGGGAGCTGGTCGATCAGGGGCTTGATGGCCTCGCGGTCGACGAGCGTGGCGAGCTCGTCGTCCTCGTCGGGGATGAGGTCGCCGAGCGCGGCCGCGTCGTCGTCGGCGCCCATCGGGGCGTCCAGCGACAGCGTGCTGTAGGCGGCGGAGGCGTCCATCGTGAGGAGCATGTCCTCCTCGGAGATGCCCATCCTCTTGGCCAGCTCGGCGACGGTGGGGAACCGGCCGAGCTCCTGAGTGAAGTCGGCGACCAGGCGGTTGAGCTCGGAGCGCCGCTCCTGGTACAGCCGCGGTACGCGTACGGCCCAGGTGCGGTCGCGGAAGTGGCGCTTCACTTCGCCGGTCATGGTCACCATGGCATAGCCTCTGAAGCTATGTCCGAGCTCGGCGTCGAACCCGTTGATCGCCTTCATGAGGCCGACGTACGCGGCCTGGAGCAGATCCTCCATGGGCTCGCCCCTGTGGAGGTAGCGGCGGGAGATCTCCCGGGCCATGGGGAGATGCATCTCGACGACCAGCTCGCGCAGCCGCGCCCGCCTGGTTTCGGTGGTGCCCGGCTCGTGCAGCTCGCGCAGCAGGTCTTCGGCGGTGGCGTCGGTCTGGGGGAAGGTGTGGTTCACGGCAGCCATTGCTGCTCCCTCGTATGCCTTGCAAGCGAGGCGGAACCGACAATGCCCATGCAGAGCCGACATCGCCTCGCGTACTACTGTCGAGACGAGGCCCTCTGCTGGACCTCGGCTCCAGTATTCCCCAAAAATCAAGAGTATTGCTACCCCCCGGGCAACAGTAATGTTGCGATTGACCCCCGATGGGGTTGGCGCCATGCGCCAGGGAAGCGGCTTGGAGGCGCGTGGTGACCGTTCCAGACAGGGCGAATTCCGCTCTGACCCTTACGTCTGAGGTCGCGGAGGGCGTGCCCGTCGTGCGGGTGAGCGGCATCCTCGACGCGACGACGCGCGACCAGTTCACCGACCGGCTGGCGCAGATCACCGACGACCACGGCCCCGACCTGGTGCTCGACCTGGCCGGCGTGACGTTCATGGACTCCCGCGCGCTCGGCCTGATCGTGCACCACTGGCAGCGCACGATGGCGGCCGAGGGCCACTTCGCGCTGGTCGGCGTGCAGTATTCCAACTCCAAGGTGATGTGGGTGACCGGTCTCGCGCAGCGGCTGCCGCTGTACGACACCTTCGAGGAGGCGCTGGCCGCGTTCAAGGCGTGATCGGCCGTCATGCTTCGACGCGATGTCTCGCGCTAAAGTGCGTCGAAGCATGATGAGTCACGTGATCCGATCACGAGGGCAGCGCGCCGCCGTGCTTGGCCTGGTGCTCACTGACGAGCAGGCGGGCCAGGTCGGCCACCTTCACCTGGTGGTGCTGCGACAGGCGGCGCAGCTCGTCGAACGCCGCCTCCGCCGAACACCCGCTGGCGTGCATGATGATGCCCTTGGCCTGGTCGATCACCGCGCGCCCCGCGAGGGCCTCCTGCATCTGCGCCGCGTCGGTGAGCACCTCGTCGTAGTCGGACACGTTGGCCAGCGCCACGGTGAGCTGCTCGGTGAGCAGGGCGGCCAGCGGGTCGGCCGTGCCGCCCGTGAAGGCGCCCGGCCGCACGGCGTACAGGCCGAGCACCAGCGTGGCGCCCTCGACGGAGATCGGCAGCACGAGCGCCGAGCGCACGCCGTGCTTGACGGCCGTCGCGGCGTACCGCGGCCAGCGGGTCTCCTGCAGCACGTCGGGGACCAGCACGCTCCTGCCGGTGGCGGTCGCCTCGACCGATGGGCCCTCCCCCAGGGCGCGCTCGCGGTCGACCAGCGCGATGAGGTCGCTGTGCGACGCCGAGAGCATCAGCCGCTCGTCGCGCCGCAGCTCGACCGTGCCGCCGGCGCACCCGGGCACGCCGACGGCCACCGCGCCGGTCACCCCGCGCAGCACGCTCTCCATGGAAGTGTCCTCGGTGACACGGCCGAGACCGGCCAGGTCCCGAGCGAGAGCGGGACTGAACATGCGCATCGTCTCCATACAAAGCCTCCGCTTCCCTCGACAGCCAGGTTAAATCCCGGCGGGAGATGCTCATCGATGACGGGCCTCTCCGTGACGTACGGTCTAGCAGGGGACCCCAATTCCCCGTCGCCATACGAAGGACGTCAACTTGACCGACCCCAATGATCTTCCCGCGCTGGAACAGGCTCTGAGCGGCCTCACGGCCCGCATCTCGTCGCTCCGGGACGCCCGCTCGGCCTACCCCGGCGACCCTGGTCCGACCTTGGACGCCGCGCTGGTCGAGCTGGACACGGCCCGTGATCTGCTGCGGGCCTCGATCGGCGAGCTGGGCAAGACGCGGCGCCGGTCGGGCGGCAAAGAGAGCAGCTCCAACCGCGAGCTGAAGCTGCTGCGGACGGTCTACCGCACCCTGCCCGTGCCGGTGATCATCCTGGACACGGCGGGAACGGTCCGGCGGGTGAACGCCGAGGCCTCCCGCCTGCTGGGCAGCCCGGACGGCTACCTGACGGGCCGGGCGTTCCCGCTGCTGGTGGACGTCTCGCGCCGGGCGGCGTTCCGCTCCCATCTGACCTCCGTGCTGCACACCGGCGAGACGGCGGCCTTCCCCTCGCGCCTGACCCACCAGGGGCGCGCGCACAACGTGCGGCTCGTGCTCACCCAGCTGCGCATGCCCGGTGAACCGCAGGAGATGATCGCCGCGGTGGCGCTGCCGGTCGAGGTGCTCACGCCCGAGACGGGGCTGGCGGTTCCGGAGCCCGAGCACTCGCCCGACGAGTCCTTCATCATGGGCGCCGCCCGGCGCCAGGAGCTGATGTCGCGGCTCACCCGCCTGCTGCTGGACGAAGAGAGCCTGAGCGAGCCGGTCGCCCTCATCCGGGCCGGCCGGCTGCTCGCCTCGCACACCGCCGACTGGGTGTTCGCCGACGTCGTCCGCAACGGCGCGGTGCAGCGCTCGCTGGTCATCGGGCCGGCCAACCAGCCCGTCGCGCGCCTGGTGCAGACGCTCGAGCGCATGGATCCCTCCGCGGCGCCGCTGGTCTCGCACGTGCTGGCGAGCGGGTGCGGCGTGGTGCACGAGATGGTCGAGGACGACACCCAGTTCGGCGTGCTGCCCGACGGCGGCCCCGTCCTGCACGCGGCACGCGCCGGATCGGTGCTGAGCGTCCCCATCCAGGCGGGCGAGGAGGTCCACGGCGTCATCACGCTGCTGCGGCTGCGCGAGCGGCCTCCGTTCGGCCTGGCCGACCTGGCGCTGATGGAGGACGCCGGCGCCCACATCGGGCTCGCTCTGCGCGCCCAGCGCGTGTTCCAGGGCCGGGCGCAGGCCGCCGACGCCCTCCAGACCGGCGTGCTGCCGCGCACCCTGCCGGACGTCCCCGGCTACGACGTGGCCGCGGCGTACCACACCGGGGCCGGGCCGAAGGCGATCGGCGGGGAGTTCTACGACGTGTTCCCGGTCAAGGGCGGCTGGGGGTTCGCCGTCGGCGGCGTCGTCGGGCAGGGCGAGGAGGCCGCCTCGATCACCGCGATGGTGCGCGGCGGGCTGCGCACGCTGAGCGTGTGGGAGGACGACCCCGGCACGGTGGTCGCCCGGCTGAACGACGCCCTGGTGGCGCAGGACACCGGCATGTTCGTGATGGTCGCGGCCGGGTTCGTCACTCCGGGCAGGCGCGGCGGGCGCGTCAGGCTCGCCTCGGCGGGCAACCACCCGCCGGCCGTGCTCAAGAACGACGGCGGGGTGCGCTACACCTCCGGGGGCGGCATGCCGCTCGGCATCGAGACCGGCACGGAGGTCCCGGTGGAGGAGGTCGCCCTGGCCCTCGGCGAGACCCTGGTGCTGTACTCCGACGGGCTGGCGGGCTCGCGCGGCAGGTCCGGCCAGGCGGAGCTGGCGTACGGCGAGAGCCGGCTGACCGAGGTGCTCGCGCGCTGCACGGGCCAGCCCGCGGCGGCGGTGGTCAAGGCCGTCGAGGAGGACCAGCAGGCCTTCTGCGGCGGCCAGGTGCTCGACGAGACGACCCTCATGGCCCTGCGCCGCACCCGCTGACACCTCGGCCGGCCCTCATCGGCGCAAAGTTTTTTCAAGATTTTTTGCGCTCAGGGGTTTGTCGTGTTCCAGACACCGGTAAGCTTTCAGTCAGATCGCGTGCCTAAGACGCAGGCACAACTCAGTACGTCCTTGAGTCTTTTGACTCGGCTTCCCTGAGGTGTGCCCTGTGAACATCGCCATCGTCTCTGTGCACGTACTTCCCGCCGACATTCCGGCGATCGCTCGTGAACTGAGCAGTTCCCACCGTGTCACCGTTTACACCCGTCGCAACTCCCCCGACCGCAAGCCCCGGGTGAAGGTCGCCACGGGCGTGACGATCGAGTACGTGGACGCCGGCCCGGCGGAGAACCTTCCTGAGAACGCTTTGATGCCGCACATCGCCGCCTTCAGCGCCCAGCTTCGGCAGCGCTGGAGCAAGGAGCGCCCCGACGTCGTCCACGCCCACTCCTGGACGGGCGGCCTGGCCGCCGTCGCCGGGGCCGACGGCATGGACATCCCGATCGTGCAGACCTTCCACCAGCTCGGCTCCTCCCGCATCCGGCCCGGCGGCGGGCAGGAGCAGGCGGCGCGGGCGCGGCTGGAGCGCGCGATCGGCCGCCGCGCCGACGCGGTCATCGCCTCCTGCGTGAGCGAGGGTGAGGAGCTGATCAGGCTCGGCGTGCCGCGCAAGCACATCGCGGTCGTCCCGCACGGCGTCGACACCGAGCGGTTCCGCCGCCAGGGTCCGTCCCTCGCGCGTGCCGAGCGCCCCCGCCTCGTCCATGTCGGCCACATCACCCAGGGCGGCGGCGCGCACACCGCGATCCGCGCGCTCGAGGGCATCCCCGGCGCCGAGCTGCTCATCGCGGGCGGCCCGGTCGCGGGCGCCCCCGACACCGAGAGCGACCTGGAGCGCCTGCGCCTGCTCGCCAAGGAGTGCGGCGTCGAGGACCGCGTCACCCTGCTCGGGCACGTGCCGCACAACGCGATCGCCAAGCTGGTGCGCAGCGCCGACGTCGTGCTGTCGCTGCCGGTCGCCGCCCCCAACGGCAAGGTGGCCCTGGAGGCCATGGCCTGCGGCGTCCCGGTCGTCGCCTCCGCCGTGGGCGCCCACATGGACTCGGTGGTGGACGGCGTGACCGGCCTGCTGGTGCGTCCCACCGACCCCGGCGCGATCGCGCGCCGCACCCGCCTGCTGCTCGGCGACCTGACCCGGCGCACCGCCCTCGGGTTCGCCGGCGCCGACCGCGCCGGATCGCGGTACTCGATGGAGCGCATCAGCCGCGAGCTGGTCCGCGTGTACGACACCGTGACGGGCCGCGCCGAGCTCGTCGAGGCCGAGGCCGAAGAGGCCGAGGCCGCCTGAGCCACTCACCCCCACCCAGCGGAAGCCCGTGCCGTCCACCTCCGGCGGCGCGGGCTTCCGCCTTTCCCGGCTTTCCCTGCACCTCAGCGACGATCAGAGGCCGAAGGTCACAGCTCGGCCGTCAGCCGGGCGATCACTCGCATCTTGTTCATGGCGTCCAGGGCGGCGACCTTGTAGGACTCCGCGAGCGTGGGGTAGTTGAACACGGCGTTGACCAGGTAGTCGACGGTCCCGCCGCAGCCCATGACGGTCTGCCCGATGTGGACCAGCTCGGTGGCGCCCGTGCCGAACACGTGAACGCCGAGCAGCCGCCGATCCTCTGACGAGACGAGCAGCTTGAGCATCCCGTACGAGTCGCCGATGATCTGTCCCCGGGCGAGTTCCCGGTAGCGTGAGATGCCCACCTCGAAGGGGATCTTGTCCCGGGTCAGCTCGTCCTCCGACTTCCCGACGAAGCTGATCTCGGGGATGGTGTAGATCCCGATCGGCGACAGCTTGTGCATCTCGGCCACGGGTTCGCCGCACGCGTGCTGGGCGGCCAGCCGCCCCTGCTCCATCGAGGTGGCCGCGAGCGCCGGAAAACCGATCACGTCGCCGACGGCGTAGATGTGCGGGACGGAGGTGGCGTAGTTCTCGTCCACCTGGATCCGGCCCCGGTCGTCGGCGACGAGCCCGGCGTTCTCCAGGCACAGCTCGGCCGTCTTGCCCTGCCGCCCCGCCGAGTACATGACGCAGTCGGCGGGGATCCTCTTGCCGCTCTCCAAGATGGTCAGCGCTCCTCGTGAACGCCGCTCGACCGCGGCGACGGTCTCGCCGAACCGGAACGTCACGGCCAGGTCCCGCAGGTGGTACTTCAGCGCCTCCACGATCTCCAGGTCGCAGAACTCCAGCATCCGATCACGGCGCTCCACCACCGTCACCTTGGTGCCGAGCGCCGCGAACATCGAGGCGTACTCGATGCCGATGACGCCGGCCCCGACGACCACGAGGGTCTCGGGCACCCGCTCGAGATGCAAGATCGCGTCCGAGTCGATGACCATCTTGTCGTCGAACTCCACACTGGCCGGACGGGCCGGCGAGGTCCCCGTGGCGATCACGATCTTTTCGGCCGTGACCTTCCTCTCATCGTCCCCGGTCACTCCGATGGTGTGCGCGTCCAGGAACCGCCCGGTGCCCTGCAGGGCCGTCACATGGTTGCGGGCCAGCTGGCTCCGGATGACCTGGATCTCCCTGCCGATCACGTGCTGCGTGCGCATCCCGAGATCGGCGACCGTGATCTCCTCCTTCACCCGGTAGCTGGCTCCGTAGAGCTCCCGCTGGTTGAGGCCGGTCAGGTAGAGGACCGCTTCCCGCAGCGTCTTCGACGGGATCGTCCCTGTGTTGATGCACACGCCTCCGAGCATGTGCTGCTTCTCGACCATCGCGACCTGCCTGCCGAGTTTCGCCGCGGCGATCGCCGCCTTCTGCCCGCCGGGACCGGACCCGAGGACAAGGAGATCGAAGTCATACACCGGCGCGGACCTCCCGACCGGCGATCCCGCGCACGCGATCGCGATCGCGACGGACAAGGGAGAGAACGATGGCGACACGGCGCTCGAGTTCGGCGGCCGCGACGGCCGCCTTCAGCCCGCCGGGCCCGGAACCTGGAACGAGAACCTCGTAATCGAACACAACGCCAAGTGTGCGGCTAACTACCGGATTGGTGAAGCAGTGCGGCCGACCGGGAACGCCAAATCGCTATAACACTGTGATCAGGGGACGATGCTTGCTTTCATGGGCGCATGTCGATTCGTAGCGCATACATGATCGTAGCGGCGACGACGTTGACCCTCTGCCCTGGTCCCGGCCATGACGGCCCGCCCGGGCAGCGTCCCGGCGACGCGCGCCCGCCCGTCCACGGCGGCGCCTCTCCCGCGGCCCGGGGCCCGAGCCTTCCCCCGCACGCCGCCCCGGTGACCAGCGGGCCGCCCGGCTCTCCCGGGGCTCCCCGGGCTCCCTGGGCCGGCGACGCGCCCGGCCACCCTCCTCCTCCGGTCTACGACCACCGGTTCGGCCCCCGGGACGCCCCTTCGTACGGCCCCCCGGACGCCCCTTCGTACGGCCCCCCGGACGCCCCTTCGTACGGGCCGCCGGACGGTCCTTCCTACGGGCCGCGGGAGGTCCCGCCGGCCCCGCCCGGGTCCGGCGCGCCGTCGCTGCGGCCGGGCGCGCCGCCGCCCGCCACCTCCAGCACCTCGCCGCCCCTGCGGACGCCGGACGCGGGGCCGCCGGTCACGCCCTCGGCCGGGCAGCCCGCTCCGGCGCGGCCCGACCCCCGCTGGGGCACCCCCGTGCTGGTCGAGAACTTCGACGGCGGCCAGATCGACCGGGGCAAGTGGGAGGTGTACCACTCCCCCGACGCCCGGGTGAACCCGCGCACGGCGCAGGCGACGAGCGTCCAGAACGGCATGCTGCGGATGACCGGGGGGTTCTACGGAGGCAAAGACCTCTCCGGCGGCGTCGCCAGCCACCTGTCGCAGGCCTACGGCCGGTGGGAGGTGCGCTTCCGCGGCGAGGCGGGCGCGGGGTACTCGCTGGTCACGCTGCTGTGGCCGAGCAGCGAGCGCGGCGAGTACGCCGAGATCGACTTCGCCGAGGTGATCGACCCGACCCGGCGGACCGGCGGCATCTACGTTCACCGGGGCGAGGCCCAGCAGGCGCAGAGCCAGATGCGGGCCGACTTCACCCGGTGGCACACCGTGGCCGTCGACTGGCTGCCCGGACGGCTGACGTTCTGGCTGGACGGCAGGCAGGTCTGGGACTACACCGGCCCGCGCGTGCCCGAGGGGCAGCCGATGCACCTGACCCTGCAGAACGACGTGGTGTGCAACCAGTGGTCGCCGTGCAGGAACGCCTCGACGCCGCGGACGGTGTCGATGTTCGTCGACTGGGTCAAGATCTACCGCGCGCCCTGACGGTCCTTCGCGAGGAGTTCGGCGGCCTTGAGGCCGAGGTGCAGGACCAGGCGGCTCTCGCCGTCGTCGAGGTCCAGGCCGGTGACGCGCTCGGCCTTGGCGAGCCGGTAGTACAGCGTCTGGCGGTGCACGCCGAGGCGGGCGGCGGTCTCGCGCGCCCGCCCGCCCTGGTCGAGGTAGGTGCCGACGGTGAGGGCCAGCTCGCCGGAAAGGGCGGCGGCCTCGGCGGCGAGGTCGGCGAGCTCGGCCGGTGACAGCCGCACCAGCAGGCGGTGCACTCCGAGATCGCCCCAGGCGGCGACCGGGGCGAGCCTTTCCACCCGCTGGGCCGCGCGCAGCGCCAGGGTGGCCTCCCGCCAGCTGCGCCACGCCTCCCCCGGGTCCTCGCGCGGGCCGCCGACGCCCGCGGCCGTCCCGTACATGTCCTGGACGCGCGCGGCGACGGCCCGCGCCTGGGCGGCGGGCGCGAGGACGGCGGTGAGCGGGTCGCCGGCGTCGGCGAGCACCCCGCGGGGCAGGGTCCACAGCGGGGCGACCACCCCGGAGGCGTTCCGCACGGCGATCGCCGCCACCGGCCCGGCGAGGTCGAGCCGGACCGAGGCGCGGATCTCGGGGTCGGCGGACAGCAGGTCCCGCAGGCGCACCCCCAGGTCCTGGCGGCTGCGCGCCTCCTGGGCGAGCGCCGCGGCGGCCCCGGCGACCAGCGGCGTGACCGCGTCCATGCGCTCGTCGGTGAGCGCGCCGGAGTCGAGCAGCCACAGGTAGCCGTAGGTGACCCCGCGGTGGCGCAGCGGGACGCAGACCCGGGCCAGCACGCCGAGCCCCCGGTCGGCGGGGATGCGCACCGGCCCGGCGGCCGTCGCGACGCCGTAGCCCTCGAAGTAGGCGCGCACCTCGTCGGAGGCGCGGCGGCGGAGGATGGAATCGCGCCGGACGGCGTCGATGTCGCCGCTCTGCGCCGCGTACGCGAGAAGCTGGAACGCGCGGTCCTCCAGGGTCGCCGAGGCGTCCAGAATGCGCGCGATGTCGTCCACCATTTCCTGCAGATCCACCCGACCATTGTCATACATCTGTATGAAGCGGGTAGACGAGGGCCGTGGCGGATGTCCATAGCAGCCGCCTACCTGCGGATTTATGGTGGTGAACATGCTCGGTTCCGTACTTCTGGCGGTCTCGCGGAGCCCTCTCGCGCGCCGCGCCGTCTCCGGTTTCCCGGTCACCCGCCTCGTGGTCGACCGGTTCGTCGCCGGCGAGGACGGGGGCGCCGCGCTGGCGGCCGTCCAGCGCCTCACCGACGCCCGCCTGTCGGTCACCCTCGACCATCTCGGCGAGGAGACCAGAGACGTGCGGGCGGCCGCCGACACCGTCAAGGCCTATGTCTCGCTGCTCGACGCGCTGCGCCCGCTCGGGCTGGGCTCGCGCGCCGAGGTCTCGGTCAAGCTGTCCGCCGTCGGCCAGATGCTCGACCAGGCCATGGCGCTGGACCACGCCAGGGAGATCTGCTCCGCCGCGCGCGACGCGGGGACGACCGTGACCCTCGACATGGAGGACCACACCACGGTCGACTCCACGCTGTCGATCCTGCGGGAGCTGCGCGAGGACTTCCCCGCGACCGGCGTCGCCGTCCAGGCGTACCTGTTCCGCAGCGAGGGCGACCTGCGCGACCTCGCCCGCGAGGGGTCGCGGGTGCGCCTGGTCAAGGGCGCCTACGCCGAGCCGGCCTCGGTCGCCCACCAGAAGAAGGCCGAGGTGGACAAGGCGTACGTGCGGTGCCTGCGCATCCTCATGGAGGGGAAGGGGTACCCCATGGTGGCCACGCACGACGACCGGCTGATCTCCATCACCGAGCTGCTGGCCGACCGCGCCGGACGCGACCGTGACTCCTTCGAGTACCAGATGCTCTACGGCATCCGTACCGACAAGCAGGAGGCGCTGGCCCGCGCGGGGTCGACGGTCCGCGTGTACATCCCCTACGGCGACGACTGGTACGGCTACTTCATGCGCCGCCTGGCCGAGCGCCCCGCCAACGTCGCCTTCTTCCTGCGTTCACTCCGCTCCAAGTGAGGTCTTCCATGGATGCCGTCAGCAACGTCCCCGTCCCGGCCAACGAGCCGGTGCACGGCTACGCACCGGGCAGCGCCGAGCGCTCGGCGCTGGAGAGCCGCCTGAAGGAGCTGTCCGGCGCCGCGATCGACCTGACGATGACGATCGGCGGCGAGCGGCGCATGGCCGCGGGCGCCTCGATCGACGTCGTCCAGCCGCACAACCACGCCCACGTGCTCGGCCGCACGGCCGACGCCTCCGCCGGCGACGTGCGCGCCGCCATCGACACCGCGCTGAAGGCGGCGCCGGCCTGGCGGGCGCTGCCGTTCGAGGAGCGGGCCGCGATCTTCCTCAAGGCCGCCGACCTGCTGGCGGGGCCCTACCGCGCGACGCTGAACGCGGCCACGATCCTCGGCCAGTCGAAGTCGGCGCAGCAGGCCGAGATCGACGCGGCGTGCGAGCTGATCGACTTCCTGCGGTTCAACGTGTCCTTCGCGCGGCAGCTCCTGCAGGAGCAGCCGATCTCGTCGCCGGGCGTGTGGAACCGCATGGAGTACCGGCCGCTGGAAGGCTTCGTGCTGGCCATCACGCCGTTCAACTTCACCGCCATCGCCGGCAACCTGCCGACGTCCGCGGCCCTGATGGGCAATGTCGTGGTGTGGAAGCCGTCGCCGACCCAGCAGTTCGCCGCGCACTTCACCATGCGGCTGCTGGAGGAGGCCGGCCTGCCGCCGGGCGTCATCAACATGGTCACCGGGAACGGCGCCGCCGTCTCGGAGGTCGCGCTGACCGACCCGCACCTGGCCGGCATCCACTTCACCGGCTCCACCGCCACCTTCCAGCACCTGTGGGCCACCGTCGGCGCCAACATCGCCTCCTACCGCGGCTACCCGCGCCTGGTCGGCGAGACCGGCGGCAAGGACTTCGTCCTCGCCCACCCCTCCGCCGACCCGGCGGCGCTGACCACGGCGCTGATCCGCGGCGCGTTCGAGTACCAGGGCCAGAAGTGCTCGGCGGCGTCCCGCGCGTACGTCCCGCGCTCGGTCTGGTCGGCCATCCGGGACGACGTGGTGGCGACGGCCGAGTCCCTGACCGTGGGGGACGTGGCCGCCGACCTGTCGACGTTCATGGGCGCCGTCATCGACGACCGCTCCTTCGCCAAGAACAAGGCCGCCATCGACCGGGCCCGCGCGACGGCGGGCGTCGAGGTGCTCACCGGCTCCTACGACGACTCCTCCGGCTACTTCGTGAAGCCGACCATCCTGGAAGGCGCCGACCCGGCCGACGAGATCTTCGTCAAGGAGTACTTCGGCCCCATCCTGGCCGTGCACGTGTACGACGACAGCCGCTACGACGCCGTCCTTGACCAGATGGAGAGCGTGTCGCCGTACGCGCTGACCGGCTCGATCATCGCCCAGGACCGGTACGCGATCGCCTCGGCGACCGAGCGGCTGCGGTTCGCGGCGGGCAACTTCTACATCAACGACAAGCCCACCGGCGCGGTCGTCGGCCAGCAGCCCTTCGGCGGCGCCCGCGCGTCGGGCACCGACGACAAGGCGGGTTCGATCTTCAACCTGGTCCGCTGGGTCAGCGCCCGGGCGATCAAGGAGACCTTCGTCCCCCCGACCGACCACCGCTACCCCCACATGGGCTGAGAGCGTCCGCGCCGGGCGGCGGCGCGGCGGGCCGTCAGCGGACGGGGGGCCGGGGCGCGGGACGGCGGAAGTCCGGCATCAGGGCCCGCGCCGAGCGGCCCTTGACTGCGCCGTACCACACGCCGCATCCGTAGGCGGCGTCGTCGAGGCGGCGGGCGAGGGCGAACCGGAGCGGGTCCAGGTGGGCCCCGGTGCGGCGCAGGTCCCCCACCGTGTCCAGGACGGCGGCGAGGGCCACGGCCCGGCGCAGCCTGCGCGAGAACAGGCATCCCGCGGCGGCGAGCGGCCACCAGTGGCGGAGCAGGAGCGCCGTGGTCTGCCAGACGGTGGCGACGGCCCCGTCGGCGGTCAGGGCCAGGGCCAGCCGCAGCGGGCGGTCGCTCCGCCGGACCTTGACCGAGGTCCGCGCCACGGCCACGGCGAAGATCGCCGCCGCGACCGGCAGGGACCAGCGTCGCTGGGCGAGCACCGCGAGGGCCAGGCCCGCGCTCCAGGGCGTGAACACGGCGGGCGCCACGTCGCGGCCGTGCCGTTCGGCGAGCAGGTGCGCGCCGGTGCCGTAGAAGGCCTTGCGCCGGAGCCAGTCGTGGACGACCGTCCGGTGCTCGTGCCGCACGATCGCGGCGGGCTCGTAGCGGACCCGCCATCCCTCGGCGGCGAGCCGCCACACCAGGTCGACGTCCTCGCCGACGCGCATGTCGGGGCTGAACCCGCGGCCGAGGGCGCCGACCCGGGCGAGCAGGCAGGCGCTGGGCACCCAGGACACGGGCGCGCGGGGGCGGACGATCCCCGGTCGCACCCCGAGGTCGAGCGAGGACCTGGCCTCCTCGTAACGCCCGATCCACGGGTTGCGCCCGGCAGGGCGCAGGCCGAGGACGCGGGGCGCGGCCACGGCTACCCGCGGGTCGTTGAAGTGCCGCAGCAGGATCCGCAGCGCGTCGGGGGCGAGGACCACGTCGGAGTCCACGAAGGCGACGTAGGGGGTGGTGACCCGGCGCAGGCCCGCGTTGCGGGCCGCGGCGGGCCCGGCGTTCTCGGGCAGCGCGACGAGCTCGGCCCGGTGCGCCGCCGCCACGGCGGCGACGGCGGCCGGGTCGTCGGAGCCGTCGTCGACGACGATCACGTGGTGCCGGCCGCCGACGCAGGCCAGCAGCCTGCCGAGCGCGGCGGGGCGGTCGCGGGCCGGGACGACGAGCGTCACCTGGGACAGATCGAGGTCGGGCAGCTCCGCCGCGATCGGGTCGGCCATGCCGGTCTCCAGCAGGCGGTCGGCGAGCGCGGCCGAGGCCCGGTCGCGGACGCGGATCGTCCGGTCCGCGATCAGCCCGGCGGCCGGCCCGGTGAGGCGGACCATCCGCCTGGGCGCGCCGCCGACGAGCGTGCGGCCGCCATCGTGGGCGCGGACGTACCGGTGCAGCCGGACGGCGAAGCCCTCGGGCAGGGGGGCGGTCACGGGGCGAACCCCCCGTCCGCCGACACCACGGACCCGTTGAGGACGCCCCCCTCGGGCGAGCAGCAGAACGCGATGGTCGCGGCGATCTCGCCGGGCTCGATCAGCCGGCGCAGCAGCTGGGACGAGGCGAAGTCGTCCACGCCGTCCAGGCCGTACATGCCGGCGGTGGCGGCGAGCATGCGCGTGCGCGTCGAGCCGGGAGAGACGGCGACCGCGGTCATCCCGGTGCCGACCAGGTCGGCCGCGAGCCCGCGCACCAGCCCGACCACCGCGTGTTTGGCCATGGTGTACGCCGACAGGCGGAACAACCCGTGCGAGCCGGCGGCCGAGGCGACCGCGACGAAGCGGCACCCGCCGGGCTCGGGTCCTTCGAGCATGCGCGGGACGCACACCGCGGCGGTGTTCCACAGTCCCAGCACGTCGGCGTCCAGGAGCGTGCGCAGGTGCGCGGCCGGGGTCTCCCACAGCGGCAGGCCGCCGACGATGACCGCCGCGGCGCCCACGGCCGCGTCCAGCCTGCCGAACCGGTCCACGGCCATCGCCGCCGCGCGGTCCAGGGCGTCGCGGTCGCACACGTCGGCCACGTACGGCACGACGGCGCCAGGATGGTCGTTCACCAGGGCCTGCAGGTCGCGGGTGGTCGCGAGCGGATAGGTGACGCCGGCGGGCCGGGCCGGGCCGTCTCCGGCGCACGAGTCGACGGCCACCACGCGATAGCCCTTGGCGCACAGGGCCCGGACGGTGGCCGCGCCGATGCCGCGGCCCGCCCCGGTCACCAGGGCGACCCGCCCTCCCGCGTCCGGACCGGTCACGCCGGGCATGGCGCCGCCTCCGCACGCAGCAGGCGGCCGCTCCGGTCGGTCCGCGCGTGGCCGACGCGGGCCGCCACGTCCGCGGCCATCCGGCCGAGCAGGCGGCGGCCCTCCTCGGCCGAGGCCGTGGTGGGGTCGCCGAGCACCCCGGAGGGCGAGACGCCGGCGACGCCCTTCGCCGTGATCTCGGGCAGGAGTTCGGCGAGCGGGGCGAGGTTGCCGGGTTCGGCCCCGGCCATGTCCACCAGGTGCGGGGCGAGGTGCAGCATGAGCGAGGTCTCGGTGTGGCCCGCGTGCGCGTCGGACGCGCCGGCCGCGCAGGGCGCCCATGCCACGTGGTGCCCCTCGTCCCGCATCCGCGGCACCGCGGCGGTCAGGGCGCGCAGGTTGCCGCCGTGCCCGTTGACGACGACCACCCGTCCGGCCCAGCGGGAGAGGGACCGGACGAGCTCGACCAGCAGCGACCCGAGCGCCTCGTTGCCGATGGAGGCGGTGCCGGGGAAGTCCTGGTGCTCGCCGCTGGCGCCGTAGGCGATGGCGGGGGCGACCAGGACGGGGCCGCCCGGCCGCGCGCGGCGGAGGAGGGCGGCGGCGGCCCGCGCCACCTCGGTCGCGATCACCGTGTCGGTGTGCAGCGGGAGGTGCGGGCCATGCTGCTCGGTGGACCCGAGCGGC
Source organism: Sphaerisporangium dianthi (assembly GCF_042654065.1). Classification (NCBI taxonomy): domain Bacteria; kingdom Bacillati; phylum Actinomycetota; class Actinomycetes; order Streptosporangiales; family Streptosporangiaceae; genus Sphaerisporangium; species Sphaerisporangium dianthi. The sequence goes on from NZ_JBHSFP010000034.1 coordinate 66,458, forward strand.
ACCAGGACGGTCGGCGCGGGGGGCAGCGCGGGCCAGGAGAGGTCCGCGAGGCCGGGTTCGCCTGCTGGTCGGCGTCTCATCCGATCAGGCCCGGACGTCGGCGCCGAGTTCGCGGGTGAACCCGGGCGGGATCACCACGTCGCCCGGCCGCAGGTCCTGGACGGAGGCGAGCCCGAGCCCGAGCAGCGCCGAGTCGGTCCCGCTCCGCAGGATGTCCAGGACGTTCTCCACGCCGGCCTGGCCGTTCGCCGCGAGTCCCCACAGGTAGGCGCGCCCGATCATCACCGCCCGCGCGCCGAGGGCGAGCGCCTTGACCACGTCGCCTCCCCGCCGGATTCCGCCGTCGAGCAGCACCTCGACCTGGTCGCCGACCGCGCCCGCGATGGCCGGCAGCAGCCGGATCGTGGCGGGGGTGCCGTCCAGGTTGTTCCCGCCGTGGTTGGACACCGAGATCGCGGTGACCCCCGCGTCCACCGCGCGGCGGGCGTCGTCGAGCCGGCAGATGCCCTTGAGCATGAACGGGCCACCCCACTGCTCGCGCAGCCATCGCACGTCGCGCCAGCTCGGCGGCGGGGTCTGCATCCACTCGCCGTAGGCGCCGAAGAACGTCGGGATCGGCCGGCCCGGCTCGGCCAGGTTCGGGACCGTCAGGTCGGGCAGCTGGCGGGTCCTCGCGAACTCGAGCAGCCACCGCGGCCGCGCGAGGCCCTGCGGCGCCAGTTTGGCCATCGCCTTGAAGTCCATGCGCTCGGGGATCCACGGGCTGCCCCAGTCGCGGCCGTGGGAGAACGACCAGTCGAGCGTCACGATCAGGCCCTTGACCCCGGCCGCCCGCGCCCGTTCCATCTGCCAGAGCATGAACTCCCTGGAGCCCATCCAGTACATCTGGTAGAAGGTCTGGGGATTGGCGGCCACGACGTCCTCCACCGGCTTGGCGGCGAAGGAGCTCAGCCCCATGACCGTCCCGCGGGCGGCGGCCGCGCGGGCCACGGCCACCTCGCCGTCCGGGTGCACGGCCTGTACCCCGGTCGGCGAGATGAGCACCGGCAGCGAGATCTGCTGGCCCATCACCGTGGTCGCCAGATCCCGCTTCGCCGGCAGGTCCGCCACGTGGGGGGCGAACCCCAGCGCGGCGAACGCCGCCGTGTTGTCGTCGTAGGTCTGGCCCCTCTCCGATCCCGCGAGCAACGCCGCGTACACCGGCTTCGGCAGGCGGCGGCGGGCACGCCGCTGCGCCTCCGCCACCGTCTCGAACCATGCGTTCCCGATCATGAGGACCTCTCTCTGCCAGGCGCCGGGGAGGGGCCGGGCCCCGCCGCTGCGTCTTTCACCGTTGCGGGACCGACACCATGCCGGCCACGACGGCGACGTCCGGCTCGCCCATCAGGAGCTGGCCGCCGTCGATGACGATCGTCTCGCCGGTGACCCACCGCGCGGCGTCGGAGGCGAGGAACGCGACGACGTCGGCGACCTCTTCGGGACGCCCGACCCGGCCGGCGAGCGGCGTGCGGTCGGCGAGCGCCTGCGCGACCGCCGGGATCTGCAGCCCCATCGCGGTGAGGGGGGTGTCGATCGATCCGGGCGCCACGGCGTTGACCCTGATGTTGTAGGCGCCCAGCTCCAGCGCGGCCACCCGGGTCAGCATCGACAGGCCGGCCTTGCTGGCGCAGTACGGTCCGAAGGTGTGCAGCGGCCACCGGTCGTTGAAGGAGGAGACCGCGACGATCGCGCCGCGGCCGGCCTTGGTCATCATCCGGGCGGCCGCCTGGATGCACAGGAATGCCCCGTCGAGGTTGACGGACATGACGCGCCGCCACTCCTGGAGCGGGACGTCCACGATCAGCCCGCCGCCGCCGACGCCGGCCGAGACGACCAGCACGTCCGGCGGGCGGGACAGCGCCGTGAAGGCGGCCTGCACCGCGTTCTCGTCGGTGACGTCGACCGGGTTGTCCGGGTCGTTCAGGTCGAGGGTCACCACCTCGGCGCCTTCGGAGCGGAACCGCTCGGCGCAGGCGAGTCCGATGCCGGACCGGCCGCCGGTGACGACGACGAGCTGCGGTTCAGCACCATTTCCATTCGAACTGGACATATGACACTCCTTCTGTCGCAATATGCGGAAAGGTCGGCGAGGGCCGGACGCGGGCGGGCGCCCGGCCGGGGCAAGGGAATGACGCGTGGGGCGGGCGGAGACGCTTCACGGTCCGCGCGCGCCCGGCGCCTATCCGGTGACCCGCTCGGCGGCGGCGGACTCGGCCACCGCGGCGAGCAGCTCGTCGAACTCCGGGAACCGCGCGAGCGCCTCCGCCGCGGTGAGGGGGCCGCGTCGCGGGCCGCGCAGCACGGTCGTCAGCATCGGCAGGGACATCATCGAGCTCTGCGAGGCGCGCAGTGTGGCCACCTCGTAGGTGGCGGCCAGCAGCTTGGGGTCCACCGCGGCCGTCTTCATCCAGCGTGAGGCGAACCACCGCTGGAACCCGCCGCCGCCGAGCTTCATGTTGGTCTTGACGCCGGGGAACCAGCGGTCGTTGCCTATGGCCGTGCGCCACGGCCCCGTGGCGAGCTTGGCGATGTCGGACTGGACCTGGCGCGACAGCCCCGGCGTCAGGCCGTGGTTCTTCAGCCGCGTGCGCAGGCTCAGCGCGCCCAGCGCGGCCAGCGACATGCCGGTCGCGTAGTTCGGGCTCAGCACGGTGGCGGAGTCGCCGATGGCGAGGAACCCCTCCGGCACCGGCAGCCGGTCGTAGAGGCGCCGCCGGTTGGCGAGGCCCCGGGATGCCCGGATCTCCCCGATCGGCCGCGCCGTGGCGATGAGGTCGGCGACGAGCGGGTGCCGCACGCCGCGGGCGAACTCCAGGAAGCCGTCCCCGTCGGTCGGCGGCTGGCCGCCCCGCGTGCCGATCAGCGGGACGATCCACTTGCCGTCCTCCTGGGGCAGCAGGCCGGCGCCGTAGCCGGGCCTGCCGCTGCGCGGCTCGGGCTGGATCAGCACGGCGGGCAGGCCGTCGGCGGCCTCGGCGGGCGCCTCGTACCACCGGCCCGCGTACGCGAGGCCGGCGTCCAGGAACTCCTCGCGGACCTGGGGCAGGCCGAGGTCGGCCAGCCACTGCGGCGCGCGGGACCGGCTGCCGGTCGCGTCGACGACGAAGTCCGCGCTGATCGTGCGCTCCTCGCCGCCCTGGTGCTCGACCCGGGCGCCGGTCACCCTCTTCGCGTCGCCGGTGAGGGCGATGACCTTCGTCGACTCGATCACGGTGATCGAGTCGTCGCGGAAGGCCAGCTGCCGCACCACGTGGTCGATGAGGTGGCGGCTGCAGCTGATCAGGTAGGCGTCATGGTCGAACCGCTCGAACCACCCCTCCCCCGACAGGGTCAGGATGTGGCCGGCCATCGTCAGCCGGTGCGCACCGGCGGCGTACAGGCGGGCAGTGGTGCCGGGCAGCAGCTGGTCCAGCGCCTGGGCGCCGCCCGCCATCAGCATGTGGGCCTGCTGGCCCTGCGGCAGCCCCCGGCGCGGACGGGGCCCGTCCGGCAGCCGGTCGCCCTCGATCACGGTGACCTCGTCCACGTGACGGGACAGCGCCACCGCGGCGAGCACGCCGGACAGGCCGCCCCCGAGCACCAGTGCCCTGGTCATCCGGCGCTCCTCGCCTGCGCCGCCCGCCTGGCGGCCTCCTGCTCCAGGGCCGCGAAGGTGAGCTGCACGTCGTGGCGGTACTGCTTGCGGAAGTACCTGAAGATGAGGGCGAACGGGCCGTACACCTCGGAGGTGCGGGTGACCCGCACCCTTCCCTCGCCCTCGGGCTCGTATTTGTTGATGATCAGCATCTGGCCGAACGGGATCGGCGAGCGGGTGGTGAAGCCCCGCTCCTTGTCGACCTTGAGCAGCGTGAAGTGGCTGGCCTTGCCGGAGACGATGCGGTTGACCGTCCAGCCCGTGCCGCCGACCTCGAACGGCCCCTCGAAACCGCAGCTCAGGAAATGCGGGTCCCAGGTGGCCCAGTTCGCCGCGTCGGTCATCGTGTCCCAGATCGAGGCCACGTCGCCGTCGATCGTGACCGTGTCGCTCAACATGTACATGTCGCAGAACCCCTGATGTCGTGTGCCGTGGTGGGAAGCCGGGACCGGGGCCGGCCGGTACGCCGTTGGACCGGCCGCCCGGGCCCCGGCTCCCTGTCCGCTACTTGCCGAGCTTGACGACGGTGCCGGCGTCGACCCGGAGCTGGATGCCGGTGACGAACCGGGACTCGTCGGAGGCGAGGTAGGTCACCGCGTGCGAGATGTCGATCGGGTCCACGTAGGGCCGGGGCATGCCCAGCACCTGGGCGAAGCCCTGCTCGGCGTCCTCACGGGTCGGGTGCTCCAGGTCGGGCCGGAACACCTTGTACATCGCCTCGTTGTGCAGCATGTCGGTGTCCACGTTGGTGGGGTGCACCACGTTGATCCGCCTGCCCAGCGGCGCCAGGATCGGCGCGAACCAGTTCAGGTAGTGCCCGAGCGCCTGCTTGGTGAAGGGGTACGCCATGCCGCCGGGCCCCATCGGGCCGGCCGCGCCGTGGGTGGCGACGTACGCGGCCGACGAGCCGATCATGATGATGGACGAGCCCTCGACAAGGTGCGGCAGCGAGGCGTGCACGGTGTTGAGGACGCCGACCAGGTTGATGTCGACGGTGTCGGTGAACGCGCTGATGGGCCGGTCCTCGCCGAGGGCGCCGATCCCGGCGTTGGCGACCACCACGTCCAGCTTGCCCAGCTCCTCGACGCCTTCGTCGATGGCCTTCTGCAGCGCCGCCCGGTCGCGGACGTCGACCTGCTTGGTCACCACCCTGCGGCCGGCGTTGACCACCAGCTTGGCGGTCTCCTCCAGGTCCTCCCACGAGGACATCGGATACCGGACGACCTCGATGTCCTCGCAGATGTCGATCGCGATGATGTCGGCGCCCTCTTCGGCGAGCCGCACCGCGTGACTGCGTCCCTGTCCACGACCGGCGCCGGTGATAACGACGACCTTGCCTTCTACCCGACCCATAGGGCCCTCCATGTGATGTCGATGGTCTGAAACTCCGCCCGGCCACGTGAATACGTGGCGCCGCCGCCACCAATGGTCGTCGTACAGCCAAAATAAGTATGGTTGTCGCCGCTGCGGCTCACCGTTTTCTACCATCGGCCGCACGGCGTCGCGTCCCCCTATTCCCCGCAGACGATCATTAATAGGGGATAGGGCCCCGCCTGTTTGCGAGACGATTACGACATGCGGCCGCCTCGCCACCGGGCCGCGCCGCGGACCCGGGCATACCTCTTCTCCCGAAGCCGTTGCGCTCCCCGAGCAAATCTGTACACTCGTATATGACGGTTGTATGTATAGATCTTCGGGAGCAAGCCCATGTGGAGCTTCGAGCACAGCATCGACGCCGCGGTCACCCCGGCCGCGGTCTGGTCCAGGTACATCGACGTCGACACCTGGCCGGCCTGGAACGCCGGCATGGAGAAGGTGCAGCTGAACGGCCCTTTCCACGCCGGTGGCACGGGCGAGGTGACGATGACCGGTGACGCCAGGGCGCCGTTCACCCTCACCGAAGTCGCTGTGGACGAGGGCTTCACGATCGAGGTGCGCGTCGGCCCGGGGGTCGTCACCCGCTCCCGGTGCCGCATCGCGGCTCTGCCGGAACACGGTTGCCGCATCACCCACAGCGTCGAACTCGACGGCCCGGGCGGGGACGAGATGGGCGCCGCAGCCGGCCCGATCCTCTCCGGCAACATCACCCGGGGCGTCGACGAGGTCGCGAAAGCCGCCGCGGCGGCCGTCTAGAACGTGTCCGGCCGGCCATTATCGCGCCGACCGGACTCGCTTCTAGGGGCCGAACGAGGACGGCCCCTGATGCCGGTCATTCGCATAGCCCCCGAGCGAATGACCGGCACACCGGGGCTCGGCCGGGCCCGGCCGAGCCCCGGTGCCTTCGGGAATTCCGATCGCATTTCTTCAAACAAAGGATCCCGGCAATGAATCGAAGAGTTATTGCGATGATCGTGCTGATCTTCGCGCAGTTCATGGATCTGGTGGACTCGACCATCATCAATACCGCCATTCCGTCCATCCAGAAGGACCTGAACGCCACGTCGTCGCAGCTCGAGTGGATGATCGGCGGGTACATGCTCGCCTTCGCCACCCTGCTGATCACGGGCGGGCGGCTGGGCGACATCGTCGGCAGGCGGCGGATCTTCATCCTGGGCATCGCCGGGTTCACGCTGGCGTCCCTGGCGGCCTCGCTGGCCTCGACCGGAGACGTGCTGATCGCCGCCCGCGTCGCGCAGGGCGTCTTCGCCGGCATCATGGTCCCGCAGGTGCTCTCCAACGTCCAGGTGCTGTTCAAGCCGGAGGAGCGCGGCCCGATCTACGGCGCCATCGGAGTGATCACGGCGCTCGGGGCCATCGTCGGCCTGCTGCTCGGCGGCTGGCTGATCACCTCCGACGCGTTCGGCGCCGGCTGGCGCAGCGTCTTCCTGGTGAACATCCCCGTGGGCGTCGTGCTGATCGTCGCCGCGCTGATCTTCGTGCCGGAGAGCAAGTCCGAGCACCCGCTCAAGCTCGACCTGCTCGGCATGGCCCTCGCGGCGTCGTCGGTCTTCCTGCTCACCTACGGCCTGGTCAACGGCCGGCACGCCGGCTGGGCCACGTACATCTGGGTGATGATGGCGGCCTCCCCCGTCCTCGCCTCGGTGTTCGTCTGGCAGCAGAAGAAGAAGATGATCCGCGACGGTTCCCCGCTGCTGCCGATGCATCTGTTCGGCAACCAGGGGTTCCGCGCCGGCCTGGTGATCCAGGTGCTCGCCTGGGTCGCCACCGGCAGTTACATGCTGATCGTCGGCTACTACCTGCAGATCGGCCTCGGGTTCACCGCTCTGGAGACCGGTCTGACGATGCTCGCCGGCACCATCGGCGCGATCGTCGCCACCCCCATGATCGCGCCGCTCACCAACAAGTACGGCAAGACGCTGATCTTCATCGGCGGTCTCATCCAGGCGGTGTCGTTCCTGTGGGTCATGCTGCTGGTGGGGGCCCAGGGCGCCGACCTGAGCGGCTGGCACCTGGTCCCGCCGCTGCTGGTCTACGGGGTCGGCATGGTCTTCCTGTTCCCGCCCCTGCACGACGTCACGCTCGCGACGATCCCGACCAAGGACGCCGGTGCCGCCTCGGGCACCTTCACCACGTTCCACCAGGTCGGCTTCGTGCTCGGCATCGCCGTCGTGGGCGTCATCTTCTTCGGCATCGCGGGCGACAAGCCGACGCAGGCGACCCTGCAGGAAGGTGTGACGCAGGGGCTCTGGGTCACCGTGATCGGGTTCGTGATCGCCGGCCTGGTCAGCCTCACCATGCCCAAGGCACAGCCGATCACGCTGCCGCAGGGCGGCGTGCCGGCGCAGGCCGGAGCCGTCAACCGGCACATGTGATCGATCCTTGAAAGCACGACGGCGGCCCAGAGAACGGCGCCACATTGCACGGAAATCGAAAAAGGACAACGCTCGACCTGTCACGGCGAATGGCCGCGACGAGCCCGTGGAAATCGCACGAGGGCATCGCCGCACACCGTTCGCCACGGCAGTCGCGGCGTTGTTCGCTTTTCGGAGGCTTTGAAAGCGTGAAACGCCCGCGCCGCGACGCCATAGGGGGTGCGGCCATGCGGGCTCCGGCGGCCCCCGCACCGGGCCGCCCGCGCCGACAGCGGTCGCGACGGCTCCGAAGCGGTGGCCCCAAGGCCGTCACCTGGGACTCCACGGCGCGCACGGACCTTCCCCGTCCAGGGGTGGGCACAAGGGGGAGGCCCACCCGGATCCCCTACCGCACCCCGAAACAGCCGGCTTCTTAGGGGAGCCGTACGGGTTGTCCGGGGTAGGCCGCACTGCCAGATTCCCAACAGAGAGCTATTCATCGCCGTTTTCACAGATATGGAGATTCCGATGAGCGGCCTGAGCGGCAAGACCGCATTGGTGACGGGTGCGTCACGGGGAATCGGCCGGGCGATCGCGCAACGCCTGGCCGCGGACGGCGCGCTGGTGGCCGTGCATTACGCACGGCAGGACGACGCCGCCAAGGAAACGGTGACCGAGATCGAGCAGGCCGGCGGGCAGGCGTTCCCGCTCCGCGCCGAACTCGGTGTCGAGGGGGATCTGGACTCGCTGTTCGCCGGGCTCGCCGAGGGCTTCGGAGACCGGCCGCTGGACATCCTGGTGAACAACGCCGGCATCGCCACCGTGACGGCCGGCTCGATCGACCAGATCACCCCCGAGAGCTTCGACCGCATCTTCGCGGTGAACGTGCGGGCGCCGCTGTTCCTCATCCAGCGGGCGCTGCCGCTGATGTCGGACGGCGGGCGGATCGTGTCCATCTCATCCGCGTCCACCCGGATCGCCAACCCCGACCTCGCCTACTCGATGACCAAGGGCGCGATCGACGTGCTCGGCAGATTGCTGGCCCATGCGGTCGGATCGCGAAGCATCACGGTCAACACCGTCGCGGCCGGCATCATCGACACCGACCTCACCGCCTGGCTGCGCCACATGCCCGACGTGGCGGCCGCCCTGTCGTCGATGACCGCACTCGGCCGGATCGGGCAGCCCTCCGAGATCGCGGACGCCGTCGCGTTCCTCGTCTCCGACGACGCCCGCTTCGTCACCGGCCACGTGCTGGACGCCACCGGCGGCTTCTTCCTCGGCCCCCCGGTCGGCTGACACCCCCCGCCCTCTCCCGCCCCTGGCGGGCCGAGGCGACATGACCGGCGGGACCCACAAGCGAACAGGCGGCACCACGGACAAGGGCAGATCCCGTACACGGGGTCTGCCCCTTCTTCGTGTGCGGCCGGCCCCGTCTCGTCGGCTCTCATCGCGCCCTGAGGCCGCTCCCCCGCCGACCGCGGCACCCAGGCCAGCACTACGAACACCAGGCACGCACGCGGGCACTCAGCCGCGCGAGCACACGGCACGCGCTCGAGAAATGCGGCCATGTCAGGACATGCGTATGCCCGGGAGGGCGTCGGCTCTCCCGGGCAGAGCGGTCACGGCGCCCGTGCGGGCGTCAAGCCAGGCTGTCGAGGATGCTGAACAGCTCGTCCGCGCTGGCCCCGCTCAGGTCATCGACCGCGGCCGGAGGGACGTCCGCGGCCTCGACGCCGAACAGTTCCTCGTTCAGATAGCCGGCCAGGATGGACGTCGAGGGGTAGTCGAAGACCAGCATCGGCGGCAGGCGGCGCCCCGTGGCCTGCGCGAGCCGGTTGCGCAGTTCGACCGCGCTGAGCGAGTCGAACCCGATGTCGAGGAACCCCCGGTCGGTGTCGATCTCGTCCGGGCGGTCGTGCCCGAGGACGGCGGCGGCGTGGGCGCGCACCAGGTCCAGCAGGGTCCGCTCGCGCTCCCGGGTCCCCAGTCCGGCCAGCCGCTCGGTCAACTGTGACGCGTCCGTTCCCTCGGCTTCCGCACGGACCGTCCGGCGGGCCGCAGGTGCCATGCCGCGCAGCAGCGCGGGGAGCTGGTCCGTCCGGGCGCGCAGGGCGGCCGTGTCGACGTGCAGGGGAACGAGACTGGCCTGGCCGCTTCGGAGCGCGGCGTCGAACAGCGCCAACGCCTCTTCGACCGGCAGCGGCGGCAGCCCCTGACGCCGCATCCGCTCCAGGTCGGCCTCGTCCAGCGACTGCACCAGCTCCGTCGTGGTCGCCCACATCCCGTAGGCCAGCGCGGTGGCCGGCAGTCCTTGCGAGTGCCGTAGCTGCGCCAGCCCGTCCAGGAACAGGTTCGCGGCCGCGTAGTTGCCCTGTCCGGCGGCCAGCACCAGGCCACCGGCCGAGGAGAACAACACGAACGCCGACAACCCCATATCCCGGGTCAACTCATGCAGATGCCACGCCCCATCAGCCTTGGGACCCAACACCCCCGCCACCCGCTCAGCCGTCAACGACCCCACCAAACCGTTGTCGGCCACCCCCGCCGCATGCACCACACCCACCAGCGGATACCCCGGATCGATCCCCGCCAGCACCCCCGCCACCGCACCCCGATCACCCACATCACACGCCACCACACCCACATCAGCACCCAGACCCGACAACTCCGCCACCAACCCCGCAGCACCCGGCGCCGCCAACCCTCGGCGACTGGTCAACACCAACCGCCGCACCCCATGCGCCACCACCAAATGCCGCGCCACCAACCCCCCAAGACCACCCGTCCCCCCCGTCACCAACACCGTCCCCTCCGAACCCCACGGCGAAGAACCCCAGGAAGAGGAGGGGGACGGGGAGAGGGGGGAGGGAGAAAGGGAGACAGCCTGCCCGGACGAGCTGACCTGCTCAGACGAAGTGCCCTGCCCGGACGCGGCCTGGTCGGACGCGGCGGCCTGGTCGAAGGAGGGGGTCTGGTCGGACGCGGCGGCCTGGTCGGAGGAAGAAACCTGCTCGGACGAGGAGGCCTTCACCAGGCAGGGCACCAGCACACGGCCATCACGCACCGCCAACTCCGGCTCACCCACCCCCACCACCCGGCCCAACTCCACCGACCCATCCCAATCCACCAACCCGAACCGACCCGGATTCTCCGCCTCCGCCGCACGCACCAACCCCCACACCGGAACCTGCACCACATCCACCAGGTCACCCACCCCAGCGACCACACCACCCCGCGTCACCACCACCAACCGCGAACCCGCGAACCGCTCACCCGCCAACCACTCCCGCACCACCACCAACACCCGATCCAGCACCGACCGCACCGCGGTCGGGGTGTCGCCGTCGGCGGGTTCCACGGTGTAGAACACCGTGTCGGACGGGGTGGCGGTGGCGGCCTCGGCCAGGGGGACGAGGGTGCGTGAGTCGTCGGCCGCCTGGGCCGGCTGCCAGTCGAGCCGGTACAGCGCGCCGGCGGACCCGCCCGCGGCGCTCAGGAGTTGTTCGGGCGACGCGGGCCGGGCGACGACGGAGTCCACCGTCGCCACGGTCCGGCCGTCCTCGTCGGCCACGGTGATCGCGGAGACCTCCTCGCCGCGGACGCGGCGGACCCGGACCCGCAGGGTGGCCGCGCCCGTGGCGTACAGGGAGACGCCGTTCCAGGAAAAGGGCAGGAGGGTGGGGCCGGAGCTGTGCCCGTGGTCGTCGAGCAGGTCGGCGTGCATCGCGGCGTCGAGCAGTGCCGGGTGCAGGCCGAACCGGGCGGCGGAGGGCCATTCGTCCTCCGGCAGGGCCACCTCGGCGAAGGTGTCGTCGCCGCGCCGCCAGGCCGCGCGCAGCCCCTGGAACACCGGGCCGTAGCCGTATCCGCGGTCGACGAGGCGCTCGTACACGCCTTCCACGTCGAGGGCGGTCGCGCCCGGCGGCGGCCACTCGGCGAGGCCGGACGACGGGACGGCGCCGAACCCGGCGACGTCAGCGGCGGTGGCGACACCGGCACCAAGACCAGCGGCGGCGGCACCGGCGGTGGCGGCGCTGGTGCCGTCGGCAGTACCGGCCGCAGCCGCGGTGGCACCGACACCGGCGCCAAGGCCGGAGGGGGTGCCGGTGGCGGCACTCGGATCGGCGGGGGTGGCGGTGGGGATGGAGGCCGCATCGTGGGTGGGGGGCGCCTCCGGTGTCAGCCTTCCTGCCGCGTGGCGGATCCACGGCGATCCCGGACCGTCGCCGCGGGAGTGGACGCTCACGAGGCGGTCGCCCGCCTCGCCGGGCGCGCCGACCTCGACGCGTAACGCGACCCCGCCGTGTTCGGGGAGGACGAGCGGCGCTTCGAGGGTGAGCTCGTCGATCCTGGGGCAGCCGACGTGGTCGCCGGCCCGGATCGCCAGCTCGACGAAGCCGGTGCCGGGGAGCAGGATGCCGCCGTGCACGCGGTGGTCGGCGAGCCAGGGCTGGGTGTCCGCCGACAGCCGTCCGCTGAGCACGGCCGATCCCGAGTCGGGGGCGAGCGCCGCGGCGCTCAGCAGGGGATGCCCCACCGCGTCGAGGCCGGCCGATTCCAGGTCGCCGCCGGGGACGGCGTCGAGCCAGTACCGCTTGTGCTGGAAGGCGTACGTCGGCAGGTCGACCGGGGCGGCGCCGTGCCCGGCGAAGAACGCCCGCCAGTCGACGCGCACCCCCCGGGCGTGCGCCCGGCCCACTCCGGTGATGAGTTCGCGGGCTTCGGCGCGGTCACGCCGGAGCAGCGGGACGCAGGCGGTCTCGGCGGCGCCGTCGACGCATTCGCCCGCCAGCGCGGACAGCACGGCGTCCGGGCCGATCTCGACGAAGGTGCCGACGCCCCGGGACGCGAGGAAGCGCACGGTGTCGGCGAAGCGCACCGCCTGGCGGGCGTGCCCCGCCCAGTATCCGGCGGACATGTCCTCGACCGGCTCGCCGGTCACGCCGGACACGACGGGGATCGCGGGCGGCCGGTACGTCAGGGTCTCGGCGATGGCGCGGAACTCGGCGAGCATGGGGTCCATCAGCGGAGAGTGGAAGGCGTGCGAGACGCGCAGCCTGCTGGTCTTGCGGCCGTCGGCCCGCAGCCGGTCCTCGATCGCGGCGACCGCTTCGACGGGCCCGGAGATGACGACGGCACGCGGGCCGTTGACCGCGGCGATGCCGGCCTGGCCGGTGAGCATCGGCGCCACCTCCTCCTCGGTGGCCTGGACGGCGGTCATGGCTCCCCCTGCCGGGAGTGCCTGCATCAGCCGGCCTCGCGCGGCGACCAGCCGCGCGGCGTCCGGGAGCGACAGGACCCCGGCGACGTGCGCGGCCGACAGCTCGCCGATGGAGTGCCCGGCGAGGAAGTCGGGGCGCATGCCGAGGGATTCGACGAGCCGGAAGGTCGCCACCTCGACGGCGAACAGGGCGGCCTGCGCGTACGCCGTCCGGTTCAGCGCCTCCGCGTCGGCGCCCCAGAGCACTTCCCGCAGCGGAGTGTCGAGGTGCCGGTCCAGTTCCTCGACCGCGGCGTCGAACGCCTCGGCGAACGCGGGGAACGCGGCGTGCAGCTCGCGGCCCATGCCGGGCCGCTGGGCCCCCTGGCCGGTGAAGAGGAAGGCGAGTTTGCCGGAGCGCGCGGAGTCCACGACCGATCCGGCGCCGCCGGCGACCGCTTCCAGTCCTCGGGCGAGTTCCGCGCGGCCGGCGCCGACGACGACGGCGCGGTGCGGGAGGGCGGCGCGGCCGGTGGCGAGCACCCTGCCGGCGGCGGCGAGCTCGTCGTCGCCGAGCGTGTCGAGCCGGACCCGCAGCCTCTCCGCCTGCGCGCGCAGCGCCTCGGGGGACTTGCCGCTCAGCACCCACGGGACGAGCGCGGGGTCGCCGGCAGCGGGGTCGCCGGCGAGCGCGAGGTCGCCGGCCGGGAGGTCGCCGCCGGACGCGGGACGCTGGGCCTGCGGCGCCTCCTCGATGATGACGTGCGCGTTGGTCCCGCTGATGCCGAAGGAGGAGACGCCGGCGCGGCGGGGGTGGCCGTTCGCCGGCCAGGGGACCGGCGCGGTGAGCAGTTCGACCCGGCCCGAGGACCAGTCGACCTGGTGGGACGGCTCGTCGGCGTGCAGCGTCTTCGGCAGCAGGTCGTGGCGCATGGCCTGCACCATCTTGATGACCCCTGCCACGCCGGCGGCGGCCTGCGTGTGCCCCATGTTGGACTTGACCGAGCCCAGCCGCAGCGGGGTCGTCCGGTCCTGGCCGTAGGTGGCGAGCAGTGCCTGCGCCTCGATGGGGTCGCCGAGCGTGGTGCCGGTGCCGTGCCCTTCGACGGCGTCGACCTCGGCGCCGGTCAGCCCGGCGCCGGCCAGCGCCCGCTGGATCACCCGCTGCTGGGAGGGGCCGTTGGGGGCGGTGAGCCCGTTGGAGGCGCCGTCGGAGTTGACCGCCGACCCCCGCACGACCGCGAGCACGTGGTGGCCGTTGCGGCGCGCGTCCGACAGGCGTTCGAGCACGAGCACTCCGACGCCCTCGCCCCATCCGGTGCCGTCGGCGCCGGCGCCGAAGGACTTGCACCGGCCGTCGGGGGCGAGGCCGCCCTGGCGGGTCATGTCCACGAAGGTGTCGGGGGTGGACATGACGGTGACGCCTCCGGCGAGCGCCAGCGAGCACTCGCCCCGGCGCAGGGCCTGGATGGCCCAGTGCATGGCGACCAGCGACGACGAGCAGGCGGTGTCGACCGTGACGGCGGGTCCTTCCAGCCCGAGCGCGTAGGCGACCCGGCCGGAGACGACGCTGGCCAGGCTGCCGTTGCCGTGGTAGCCGGCCAGCTCCTCGGGGAGCGGGCCGAGCCGCAGGCCCCAGTCGTGGTACATCACTCCGGCGAACACGCCGGTGTCGCTGCCCCGCATCCGGTCGGGGTCGATCCCGGCCCGTTCGAACGCCTCCCAGGAGGTCTCCAGCAGCAGCCGCTGCTGCGGGTCCATGGCCTGGGCCTCGCGGGGGCTGATGCCGAAGAAGGCGGCGTCGAAGGCGGCGGCGTCGTAGAGGAAGCCGCCCTCGCGGGAGGAGCTCCTGCCGGGCCTGCCCGACTCGGGGTCGTACAGGTCGTGGGGCCATCCGCGGTCGGTGGGGAACGGCGCGATGACGTCCCTTCCTTCCGACACCACCCGCCACAGGTCCTCGGGGGAGGCGACGTCTCCGGGGTAGCGGCAGGCCATGCCGACGATCGCGATGGGTTCGTCGGTGACATCGGCGGACGCGGCGGGCGCGGCGGGTGTCGCCGCGGCGGCGCCCGCGAGGAGGGTGGCGACGTGCGCCGCCAGCGTGGCGGGGGTCGGGTAGTCGAAGATGAGCGTCGCGGTCAGGCGCAGGCCGGTGGCCGCGTTGAGCCGGTTGCGCAGCTCGACCGCGGCCAGCGAGTCGAATCCGATCTCGTTGAAGGCCCGGTCGGGGCTGATGTCGTCGGTCGTCTGGTGCCCGAGGACGTCTGAGGTCTGCGCCCGCACCAGGTCGAGCAGCAGGTCGTGCCGGTCGTGCTCGCCGAGGCCGGCGAGCCGCCGCGTGAGCTCCTCCCCCGGCGAGAGGGGGCCGCCGGCCCGGGCGCCGGGGCGGCGGGCGGCGCCGCGGGCGAGGCCGCGCAGGATCGGCGGCAGGTCGTCGCCGCGCGCGCCGAGGGCGTGGCGGTCGAACCGCACGGGCACCACGGACGGGTGGTCCTGGGCGAGGGCCAGGTCGAACAGTTCGAGGTTCTCCTCCGGCGACAGCGGCCGCATGCCGGCGCGCTCGAGGCGGTGCAGGGCCGCGCCGTCCAGGTACCGGTCCATGCCGCCGGCGCCGGCCCAAAGGCCCCAGGCCAGGGAGGTGGCGGGCAGCCCGGCCGCGCGGCGGTCGGCGGCGAGCGCGTCGAGGAAGGCGTTGGCCGCGGCGTAGTTGCCCTGCCCGGCGCCGTCGAGGATGGCGGCGGTCGAGGAGAACAGCACGAACGCGGTCAGGCCGAGGTCCTGGGTGAGCCGGTGCAGGTGCCACGCGGCGTCGGCCTTGGGCCGCATGACCGCGTCCAGGCGTTCGGGGGTGAGCGAGGCGACCAGTCCGTCGTCCAGCACGCCTGCGGCGTGCACGACGGCGGTGAGGGGGTGCTCGTCCGGGATGCCGGCCAGCAGGGCCGCGAGCGCGTCGCGGTTCGCCACGTCGCAGGCGGCGACGGTGACCTCGGCGCCGAGGCCGGCCAGCTCGTCCCGCAGGGCGGCGGCGCCGGGGGCGTCCGCGCCGCGCCTGCCGGCCAGCAGGAGGCGGCGTGCTCCCCGCGCGGTGACCAGGTGGCGGGCCACGAGCGCGCCGACGCCGCCCGTGCCGCCGGTGATCAGGACCGTGCCCGCGTCCCAGGCCGGGGCGGCCGGCTCCTCGGCGGCGGGCGGCACGGCGAGCCGGGGGACGCGCAGTTCGCCGTCGCGCACCGCGATCTCGGGTTCGCCGGAGGCCGCCGCGGCGAGCACCGGCGCGTCGTCCGCGTCGGCGTCCACCAGGACGATCCGGCCGGGGTGCTCGGCCTGGGCGGCCCGGACGAGGCCCCACACGGGCGCCTGGGTCAGGTCGGCCCGCTCGGCGGGGCTCACGGCCACGGCGCGGCGCGTCACCACGACGAGCCGGGAGGTCTGCGGGTGGTCCTCATCGAGCCACGACCGCAGGGCGGCCAGCGCGCCGCCCGTCACGGCGCGCGCCCCGGCGAGGACGTCGATCCCGGGCACGGGCTCGCAGCGGTACACCGTGACGTCGCCGGGGTCCGCGTCCCGGGGGGCGGGGACGGGCGTCCAGCCGACGTGGTACAGGGGGCGGCCGGCCGCGGCGCGGGCGGCGCCGAGCTGCCCCTCCGAGGCCGCGCGCAGCAGGAACGAGTTCACCGACGCGACCGGTTCGCCGTGTCCGCCGGCGAGGGTGAGCGTGACCTGGCCGGGGCCGGTGGCGACGATGCGGGCGCGCAGCGACGCGGCGCCGGTGGCGTGCAGCGAGACGCCGGTCCAGGAGAACGGCAGGCGGATGCCGCCGTCGGCTGCGTCCGGCAGCGCGAAGTCGGTGGCGTGCAGGACGGCGTCGAGCAGCGCGGGGTGCAGGCCGAACGCCGCGGCGTCCGCCCTGATCTCCTCGGGCGTCTCCACCTCGGCGAAGATCTCCTCGCCGCGCCGCCATACGGCGCGCAGTCCCTGGAAGGCGGGCCCGTAGGCGTAGCCCTGCCGGGCCATGTCCTGGTACAGGCCGGAGATGTCGACCGGGTGCGCGCCGGGCGGCGGCCACGCCGCTAGGGCGTCCGGTTCGGCGGAGGGCTGTCCCCCGGCGGCGAGGACGCCGGTGGCGTGGCGGACCCACGCGGCCCCCATCTGGTCGTCCTCGACCCGCGAGTACAGCTCGACGGTGCGGCGGCCGGAGTCGTCGGGCGAGGCGACGACCACCTGCAGGGCGACGCCCGCGTCGCCGGGCAGCACCAGCGGCGCCTGCAGGGTCAGCTCCTCGACCACGTCGCAGCCGACCTGGTCGCCGGCCCGCATGGCGAGTTCGAGCAGGGCGGTGCCCGGAAGCATCGTGGCGCCCGAGATGACGTGGTCGGCGAGCCACGGGTGCGTCCGCGGCGAGACGCGCCCGGTCAGCACGACCTCCTGCGAACCGGCCACCCCGACGACGGCGCCGAGCAGGGGGTGCTCGGCGACGACCTGGCCGAGCCCGGACGCGTCGGCGCCCTGCTCGGCCCGGCCGAGCCAGAACCGGCGCCGCTGGAACGGGTAGGTCGGCAGCTCCACCTGCCCGGCGTGGTGCTCCCTGTAGAAGGCGGTCCAGTCGACCGGCGCCGAACGGGCGTGCGCCAGGGCGACCGCCGACACCGTTTCGCGTTCCTCGTCGCGGTCGCGGCGCAGGAGCGGGACGAACGCCGTGGCCTCCGGCTCGGGCACGCAGTCGGGTCCCATCGCCGACAGCACGGCGTCCGGCCCGAGCTCCAGGAACGTGCGCACGCCCTGGCCGGCCAGCCAACGCACACTGTCGGCGAAGCGGACGGTCCGCTCGACGTGCGCGACCCAGTAGTCCGGCGAGCACAGCTCGCCGGACCCGGCCGGGCGGCCGGTGACGGTGGAGACGATGGGCAGCTTCGGCGGCGAGAAGGTGAGAATCCGGGCGACGCGCCGGAACTCGTCGAGCATCGGTTCCATCAGCGGGGAGTGGAAGGCGTGGCTCACCCGCAGCCGTCGCGTCTTGCGGCCGTCGGCCGCGAACATGGCCGCGATCTCGGTGACCTGTCCCTCGGGTCCCGACAGCACCAGCGATCGGGGGCCGTTGATCGCCGCGATGCCGACGCCGCCGAGGGCGAGCCGCGTGACCTCGTCCTCGGTGGCCTGCACCGCGACCATCGCCCCGCCGGGGGGCAGCTCCTGCATCAGCCTGCCCCGCGCGGCGACCAGCGTCGCGGCGTCCTCCATGGACAGCACGCCGGCCACGTGCGCCGCCGCGATCTCGCCGATGGAGTGCCCGGCGAGGAAGTCGGGCCGCACGCCCCAGGACTCCAGCAGCCGGAACAGCGCGACCTCGACGGCGAACAGGGAGGTCTGCGCGTACATGGTCTGGTCGAGGAGTCCGGCGTCGGCGGAGCCGGGCTCGGCGAACAGCACGTCCGCGAGCGGCCGGTCGAGCTGCAGGTCGAGGTAGCCGACGGCCTCGTCCAGCGCCTTGGCGAAGGCGGGGAAGGTGCGGTGCAGCTCTCGGCCCATGCCCGGGCGCTGGCTGCCCTGCCCGGTGAACAGGAACGCGAGCCTGCCGCCGTGCGGGTCGCCGCGGACCACTCCGCGCGCGGTCGCGCCGTCCCGGATGGCGCGCAGGCCCTCCACCAGTTCGTCGTGGCCGGCCGCGATGACGGCGGCGCGGTGTCCGAGCGCGGCGCGGGTCGTCGCCAGCGAGAAGCCGAGATCCGCGAGGACCGGCTCGCCGGCGGCCTCGACGTGCGTCAGCAGCCGGTCCGCCTGCGCGCGCAGGGCCGTCTCGTTCTTGCCCGAGAGCGGTACGGGCACCACGCGCGCCGGCGAGGTCCCCTGCGGGCCGGCGGGCTCGATGTCGTCGTCGCCGGCCTCTTCGATGATGACGTGGGCGTTGGTGCCGCTGATGCCGAACGCCGACACCCCGGCCCGCCGCGGGCGGTCGTCCTGCGGCCACGGGACGGGCTCGGTGAGCAGCTCGACCTGGCCGGCCGACCAGTCGACGTTGGGCGAGGGCGCGTCGACGTGCAGCGTCTTCGGCAGGACGCCGTGCCGCATCGCCATGATCATCTTGATCACGCTGGCGACGCCGCCCGCCGCCTGGGTGTGGCCGAGGTTCGACTTCACCGACCCGAGCAGCAGCGGCCGGCCCTCCGGCCGTCCTTGGCCGTAGGTGGCGATGATCGCCTGGGCCTCGATGGGGTCGCCGAGGGTGGTGCCGGTGCCGTGCGCGTCGACGGCGTCCACCTCCGCCGCGGTCAGCCCGGCGTCGGCGAGCGCCTGGCGGATGAGCCGCCGCTGCGACCCGCCGCTCGGGGCGGTGAGGCCGTTGCTCGCGCCGTCCTGGTTGACCGCCGTCCCCCGGACGACGGCCAGCACGGTGTGCCCGCTCCGCCGCGCGTCCGACAGCCGCTCGACGACGAGCAGGCCGATGCCCTCGGAGAAGCCCGTGCCGTCCGCCGCGGCGGCGAACGCCTTGACCCGCCCGTCGGGGGCGAGGCCGCGCTGCCGGCTGAACGCCGTGAACATGCCCGGGCTGCCCATCACCGCGACGCCGCCGACCAGCGCGAGAGAGCACTCGCCGCGGCGCAGCGACTGGGCGGCCAGGTGCAGGGAGACGATCGAACCCGAGCAGGCCGTGTCGACGGTGACGGCCGGCCCCTCCAGCCCGAGCACGTAGGCGACCCGCCCGGAGGCGACGCTGGGCGCGTTGCCGGTCATCAGGTACGCGTCGAGCCCTTCGGGCGCCTCGTGCACGCGGACGCCGTACTCGTGCACCTCGGCGCCGATGAACACGCCGGTCCGGGTGCCGCGCAGCGAACTCGGGTCGATCCCGGTGCGCTCGAGCGCCTCCCACGCGGTCTCCAGCATGAGCCGCTGCTGCGGGTCCATGGCCAGCGCCTCGCGGGGGCTGATGCCGAAGAAGTCGGCGTCGAACATGGTGGCGTCGGCGAGGAACCCGCCCTTGTCCACGTAGCTCTTGCCCGGCGTGTCGGGGTCGGGGTCGAACATCGTCGCAAGGTCCCAGCCCCGGTCGGCGGGGAAGTCGCCGAGAACCGAGCGGCCCTCGGCGACCAGCCGCCACAGGTCCTCCGCGGAGGAGATCCCGCCGGGGAAGCGGCAGCCGATGCCGACGATCGCGATGGGGTCGTCGTCGTCCCGGCGCGCGGGCGGCTGCGGCGCCGCCGTCTCGGCCGTCCCGCCGAGCAGCTCGGCCCGCAGGTGCGCGGCGAGCAGCTCGGGGGTGGGGTGGTCGAAGGCGACGGTGGGCGGCAGCGCCAGGCCCGTGGCCGCGTTCAGCCGGGCGTGCAGGTCGACCAGGCCGAGGGAGTCCAGCCCGAGCTCACGGAAGGCCAGCCGTGGGTCCACCGCGGCGGCCTCGCCCGGCCTGACCCGCCGCAGCACCGCCATGGTGTGCTCACAGACCACTTCGAGCATCAGGTGGGCCTGCTCGGGCGGCAGGCACGCCTGCAGTCCGCGGACCAGCCGCTCCGCGTCGGAACCCATGCTTGCGATATCAGTCATTTGCGCGCTCCAGGCGTCCAACATCCGTGTGTCCGCGGGCAGGACCACCCACCGCCCGGCCACCGCAACATATGAGAGGGAAATCCGTCCGACACACCCCCTGCCCTCCCCTATCCGACCACTGAGAAGGCGGTGTGAGCCCCCTGCGGCGGACGGCCCGGGCCCTATCCCTCCAAGCTGTCCGGGACCGTGGGGACGGGCGCGATGCGGCGGGGATGGCCGCGTTCCGAGTCGTACAGGCGCCGCACGTAGGAGAGGTCGGAGAGCAGGCCCGAGGAGGTCACCCGGTGCGGGCGACCGCGTTCGACCAGGTGACCGAGCGGCAGCGCCCCCGGATCGGCCCAGCGCAGCCGGCCCTGGTCGTCGATGTAGCTGCGGGTGCGGCCCGCGTTGTCCGGGTGCAGGCAGTAGGGGATGTCGAGGTACCCGCGCTCGAACGCGCGCAGCAGGGCCGGCCCGATGTCGGGGGCGAGGTTTAGCACGGCGTGCACGAGCGCGGACGCCTCGCGGTAGGTCTGCGAGTCGACCGCCGGATCCGCGCCGCCGCCGTGCGCGGTGGCGTCCGCCACGACCCCTGCGTACTCCAGCGCGGCGACGTTCTCCGCGATGGTGGGGATCCTGCGGGACTCGGCGACGGTCTTCACGATGAGCCGCCGCGCCCCGGCGGACACGGCGAGCTCGGCCGCCTGCCCCAGCAGCCGGTAGGCGCCCTCGCCGGTGGCCGGGTACACCCCCATGTAGGCGTACACGACGACGTGCCAGTTCTCCACCGGCAGCAGCTCGGCGCACAGCCGGCGCAGCGCCAGGACGGCCTCCTTGTCCTGCTCGGCGTTGGTCTGCTGGGCGTAGCTCACCGAGATGCTGCGCAGGCCGTACCGGCAGAAGAACAGGGCCTCCAGCACGCTGATCGCGACCAGCTCGCTGGGCGGGCACAGCTGCCCCATCATGCAGCCGCCGAACGTCTCAAGATGGGGTTCGACGCCGTGTTCGCGCAGCTCGGCGAAGCGGGCGCAGCACTCCGCCCAGTTGCGCACCGAGTCGGCCAGCGGCGTGCGCCCGTAAGGCAGGCAGTACGACACCGGGCCGCCTTCGGTGGCGTTGACGCGGAGCCTGAGGAGCGCGGCGAAGATGTCCCGCGGCACGGCCGAGCCGTGCCGCACCTGCACGGGGAACCCGTCGCTCTGTATCCCCGCGAGCATCCGGCGGGTGACGGCGGGGTCGTGGGTGACGATCGGATACCCGTTGAGGTCGATGCCCTCGGCGAGCGCGGCGTCCACCGCGTCCAGGTCGCCGACCCGCGTGTAGCTGTCCAGGGTGATCGTTCCCACCGTGGTGGCGTTCGCCCGCATGGTCGCGGCGAGCCCCGCCCGCATCAGCTCCGGCGAGCCGAAGCCCATCCGCGGCTGCACGACCAGGGACCCGGCGCCTCGGACGAATTCGCCGAAGTCCACCGGCCGCGCCACCGCGACCTGGTGCGCCCGGGCGTCGGGCCACGCCTCGCGCCGCGGCCCGGTGCGCGCGTCGTCCGGCGGCCCGGCGTTCATGCCGGCGTCTCGACGTTCTCGACCATCGGACGGCGGGCGGCGCGGACCGAGGCCACGAAGTCGCGGAAGCCGGCGATGCCGTTGCCGCCGTCGTCGAAGACGGCGTCGAAGCCGGCGGCCACCAGCCGCTCGACGTTGCGCGCGCTCTGCTCGCCCGAGACGCCGAGCTTGCCGCCGATCACCACCGGGGTGGCGACGAGCCGCTCGCACGCCCGCAGCTTGCCGACGACCCGCAGGCCGTCCTGGTAGCCGTGGCCGTTGACGCTGCTGATCACGACCATGGCCGGGTCCTGGACGCGGCACGCCTCGACCAGGACCTCGTCCGGCACGCACGGGCCGAGGTTCACGACGTCGTAGCCGAGCTCCTCGATCAGCAGTTGCAGGTAGACCAGGTTCCACGTGTGCGAGTCGGAGGCGACGCCGCTGAGCAGCACGACCGGCGCGCGGCCCGCGGCGACGGCCGTCCGGCCGTCTCGAAGCTGGGTCTCCACGAATCCCTCCTGTCCCCCGCCGGTTTCCGACCGGCTCAGAGGCTGTACGAGCGACGGGGTTCGATGCGGGAGGCCGACACGATCTGGTCGCCTCGGACGATCACCTCGACGGGCGCCGGCCTGCCGAGGAACATCAGCAGGCTGGCCGTGACGCCGTAGGCGCCGGCGTTGGGGATCGTGACCAGGTCTCCGGGGGCCAGCTCGGGCAGCTCGATCTCTCTGCCGAGGATGTCGCCCGGTGTGCAAAGAGGACCGACCAGGCTGGCGGACTCCACCGCCGACCCATCCGACGGCCGCACCGCGACCGGGAGCAGCCTGCCGAGCCCCGACATCCCGCCGAGGGTGTTGATGCCCGCGTCCAGGATGACGAACTTGCGGCCCCGGCTCACCTTCACGTTGGTGACGCCGGCGACCAGGGTGCCGCTCGCGCCCACCAGGTACCGTCCCGACTCGCAGGCCAGCCAGGGCCGTCCGGTGCGCCAGTGCGGCAGGTGCACGTCCAGCGCGGCCTCCAGCTCGCCGCGCAGCTTGGGGTAGCGCCCGCGCTCGCCCGGCACCGCGTACGGCACCGTGAACCCGCCGCCGATGTCCAGCACCCGCAGGGGAAGGTCGAGGTCCCTGGCCAGCGCGGCGGCCAGCTCGATGGTGTGCTGGAACTCGCCGATCAGGCTCGACTCGTCCTTGGCGTTGCTCAGGGGGAAGAAGTGCATGCCCGCGACGCGCACGCCCTCCACGGCGCGCACCTCCGGCAGCACGTCCGCCAGCGTCTCGCTGTCGAAGCCGAACTGCGAGGGGGTGCCGGTCATCCTGATGCTCGTGGTGGCGCTGGCCGAGGCGCTATTGATCCTCAGCAGGCAGTCGGCGACGACGCCCTGCGCGCGCGCCGCCTCGCCGACGTGCCGCACGTCGGTGACCGAGTCGGTGGAGAACATGCGCACCCCGAGCCCGATCGCCTCGCGCAGCTCGGTGGCGGTCTTGCCCGGCCCGGTGTAGAGGCAGTCCCCGGCCCGGAACCCGGCGGCCAGCGCGGCGCCGAGCTCGCCGGTCGAGCTGATCTCCGCGCGGCACGCCCGGCCGCCGCCGTCGCGCGTGGCGCGGGCCACCTCGGGGTGGGGGTTGGCCTTGAGCGCGTAGAACAGCTCGAACTCCTCGGGGAGGGCGTCGAACAGCTCGCGCCTGGCCGCCTCGATCTCGTCCAGGTCGTAGATGTACAGCGGGGTCCCGAACCGCGCGGCCAGCTCCGCGTGGCGGCTCACCGGGCGCTCCCGCCGAGCATCGCGACGAGCGCCTCGCGCGCGTTCTTGCCGTGCAGGGTCAGCGGGAGGTCGGGCACGACCTTGCACATCGCCGGCACCTTGGCCGGTTCCAGCCGCTGCGCCAGCTCCTTCAGCACGACGTGCGGCGCCATCTCGCTCTCGACGAAGATGACCAGGTCACGGCCCTCCGCGGGGGGCAGGACGGCGGCGGTGCGCACTCCGGGCACGTCCATGGCGGCCGCCTCGATCTCGATGGTGCTCATCCTGATGCCTTTGCGTTTGAACATGTCGTCGCGGCGGCCCTCGAAGTAGAGGTAGCCGTCCTCGTCGAGGCTTCCGTAGTCGCCGGTGTGCAGGCGCGGCTCGCCGGTGGCGGCGTCGCGGCGGAAGGTGCGCGCGGTCAGCTCCGGCGCGCGCCAGTAGCCGGGCATGACGTGCGGCCCGGCGACCACGATCTCGCCCACCTCCCCGGCGGGCACCGGCCGGCCGTCGGGGTCGAGGATCAGCACGGTGGTGCCGGGCAGCGGGCGGCCGACCGAGGCCGGACGCTCCTCGTCCTGCTCGGGCGGCATGATCGAGATGCGCTTGCACTCGGTCTGGCCGAACTGGCGGACGATGCGCACGCCGGGGAACGCCGCGCGCAGCGCGGCGATCGTGGAGGCCGGCAGCGCCGCGCCGGTGTTGGTGAACATGCGCACCGGCGGCGGGGTGCCCTGCTCGCGCAGCGCGAGCGTGACGATCATCGAGGCCAGCGAGGGGACGATCGGCACGATGGTGGCGCAGGTCCGCTTCATCCGCTCCATCAGCATCAGGTCGGTCTCCTCGCCGGCCAGCACCAGCTCGGAGCGTCCGAGGCAGGACAGCAGCACCTTGTACAGGCCGTAGTCCCAGGACAGCGGGAACCGGCAGAAGACGACGTCGTCGGGCCGGTACCCCAGCACGGCGTTGATGGCGCGCGACGCGAAGGTGACCTGGGCGTGCGGGCACACCACCGCCTTCGGCGCCGCGGTGCTGCCGGAGGTGTAGATGAGGGCGGCGACGTCCTCCGGCCGCACGGCCGGGACCGCGCCGGCGGCGGGGGCGTCGCGCTCGGCGAGCGCCTCGATCTCCGGCCACATCCGCCGCAGGTCGTGGACCGGGACGGAGGCGATCCGCGAGAGCCGCTCGGCGGCGGGCCCGGTCGAGACGATCAAGGCGGGCTCGGCGTTGCCGAGCACGGACGATAGGTGGAAGTCCTTCATCGCCGGGTTGAGCGGCACGAAGATCGCGCCGCTGCGGGAGGCGCCGTAGAACATGGCGACCAGTTCCCGCACGCTCGGCAGGAGCACCACCACCCTGTCGCCGTGGCCGACCCCTCGCAGGGCCAGCCATTCGGCGAACGCGCGACTCAGCCCGGCCAGCCGCGAATAGCTGTAGTCACCGGCCGAATCACTGACGGCGCGGGCGTCCGGCGCGTTCGCCTCGGCGTCGTCCAGCAATGTGTGGACGAATTCTTCGCGGCCGGTCGCAGATTTCCCTGGAATTTCCAACGCTGCTCCCCGTGCCGGATTGACAATGCGAGTCTCGGATCGACGGCGCGCGATTCTCCGGCACGAATCCCATGCCATCCGATGGCGAGAAGGCTAACCATGGACATACGTCTGTCACACCCCTACTCGGGAAATGAGCACCCCCCTATCGGATTCGGCCGGCCAAGGCGTGCGGCGCGCCCGGGGAAGGGGGAGAGCACCCGGGCGGCCCCGGGGCGACACGCCGGGTTGCGCACGTTCACCTATATGTATAAGACAAATGTTTGTATAATGAGAGCCATGGGACACCGTGAAGACTTGCTTGCCGGGGCCAAGCGCTGCCTGATGCAGCATGGGTACGCCCGCACGACCGCGCGAGACATCGTGACCGCGTCCGGGACCAACCTGGCCTCGATCGGATACCACTACGGGTCGAAGGCCGCGCTGATGAACGCGGCGGTCATCGACGCACTCTTCGAGTCCAGCGAGGAGCTGGGCCGTAGCCTGTCCGCCGAGACCGACCCGTCGGCCGATCCGCTCGAGCGGTTCGAGGCGATGTGGACGCGCATCATCACCCAGTTCACCAGCCACCGGCCGCTGTTCCAGGCGAGCTTCGAGATCTTCGTGCAGGCCGACCACGAGCCGGGCCTGCGCGAGGTGCTGGCCGAAGCCCTCCAGCAGGGGCGCGCCGGCATGGAGAAGACCTTCCAGGAGCTGTCGGACTTCGTACCCGACCCCGAGGCGCGGCAGGCCGTGGGCTCGTTCTACCAGGCGCTGGTCACGGGCGTGATGGCGCAGTGGCTCGTCGACCCCGAGCGCGCGCCGACGGGCCACCAGCTCGCCCTCGCCGTTCAGACCATGTCCACCTGGCTGGACAGCATCGGCGCGAACGGGCGGCCGACAGGCGAGAACCAGGCGGGCGAGAACCAGGCGGGCGGCGACGGGCACGAGTCCTCCGCCAACGGCGAGGTTCCCGCCGCGCAGTAGTCACCGCCTGGCCAGGTGACTTTGGGGGGTTCACCTGGCCGGTCGCCCGCACGGGTTCATCGGGCCGGGTTCACCTGGCCGGGAGTCCGGCGGCCACGTCCGCCAGCCGCAGCCTGTCGATCTTCCGGTTGCTGTTCAGCGGGAACTCCTCGAGGTGCCGATAGTGCTTCGGCACCATGCCCTGGGGCAGGATCCGCCGCAGCCTGCCGGCCAGCTCACCCGGGCGCGCCGCGGTCCCGGTGTAGAAGACGACGAGCTCCAGCCCCCCGTCCACCGGCTTGGTGACGGTGACGGCGTCGACGACCCCCTCGCAGGCGCGCACGGCGTGCTCGACCTCGGCGAGCTCGACGCGCCAGCCCTGCACCTGCACCTGGGAGTCCCGCCGTCCGAGGTAGATCAGCTCGCCGTTGCCGAGCGTCCTGACCCGGTCTCCGGTCCGGTACCACAGCCGCCCATCGTGGCGCAGGAACCGCTGCTCGTCATCGCGGGGATCCAGGTACCCCCTGGTCATCTGCGGGCCGGTGATGCACAGCTCTCCCTCGCCGTCGCGGATCTCGCCGTCCTCGCCGAGCAGCAGGTGCTCGTGTCCCTCGTGCACCGCGCCGATCGGGACCAGGCCGTTCACGCACAGGCCCGGCGAAACGTCCGGCCACCAGCGGTGCCTGGTGACCGTCACCGTGAGCTCCGTCGGCCCGTACAGGTTCTCCACCGCCGAGCCCGGCGCCGCGGCCTGCCAGTCGGCGGCGTCCGCCTCCCGCAGCGCCTCCCCGGCGAAGAAGCTCCAGCGCAGCGCCGGCATCGCGCCGGGCGTCAGGCCGCCCATGCGGCGCAGCAGGGCGATGCTGCTGGGAGTGGAGAACCACACCGTCACCCCACGCTCGGCCAGGAACGCCGGAATGTCCCGGTAGGCCTGCGCGGGGATGGGGTGGACGCTCGCCCCCGCCCCCCAGGCGCTGAAGAGGTCGAACATCGCGCAGTCGAAGTTCAGGTCGAAGGTCTGCGTGAAGACGTCCTGCGGGCCGAAGTCGTACCTCTTGTCCAGCAGCTGGAAGTAGTGCCGGGTGTTGCCGTGCGTGATCGGCACCCCCTTGGGGCGGCCGGTCGAACCGGACGTGAACAGCATGTACGCGGTGTCGGACGAGGCCACCGGCCGGGGCTCGGCCAGCGGCTCCACGCCGTCGAGCGGGATGCGGCGCAGCCCCGCGCCGCCCACGCCGTCCAGCCCGGGAGCCAGCACCGGTATGTCCAGCCCGTCGGCGAGCATCTCGGACAGCACGCCGAGTCCCCCGGCGTCGGCCAGCACGGCCGTCGCCGACGACATCTCCAGCATCCGGCGGGTGCGCTCCGCCGGGAAGTCCGGATGCAGCGGCACGACGGCGGCGCCGGTGTACAGGACCGCGAGGATCCCCGCGTACGCCTCGACGCCCTTGCCCGCCAGCACGCCGATCGCGCGGGGCGGCTCGGCGGCGCCGGCCAGCAGCGCACCCGCCCACCTCAGCGCGAGCCGGTGGAGCTCCGCGTAGCGGATCTCCTCGGCGCCCACCCGGAGGGCGACCCCGTCCGCCCCCATATCGAGGCCGCGGAGAAATCGCGAGTACAGCGCTTCCCCTGACGTCCTGTTCATCTTCTCCGCCTCTTGGAAACAGGGGTGTGCGGAGGTTGATTTCTGCTCGACCATGCGATTACCTCATTGACAAGAAGAGTTCGAGACCATTCGGGAGTATTCATGTGGGACCAACAGTTCGATCATCTGCTCCGCAGGCATCTGCCTTTTCTCGACCCACAGGAGGAACTGAACGCGGACAGCAGTCTGCGCGACCTCGGATTGGATTCGATGGGCACGGTTGAATTACTCGCCTCGCTGGAGAACCTTTACGACGTGCGATTCGTGGACGACATGTTGAACATGGAATCCTTCGCCACGCCGGCGGTGCTGTGGCGGACGCTCTCCTCGGTGGCCCAGCCTGCGGTCTGACGGTGCGCGAGCCGCCGGAACCTCCGGCGGCTCGCTCTTCAGACGGCCACCCGCCGCCTCGGCCGCAGCGCCGTCCTCGGCGTGATCGCGACCACCTCGAAGTTCTCGGTCGTGCAGGCGACCCGTCCGAAAAGCGCGTCCGGGCCTGAGACGTACAGCTTCCCGACGCCGAGCCGCATCAGTTCGGCCACCACCGCCGGCCACCGCACCGGTTCGACGAACCCGTCCAGGAGCATCTCGCGCACCCCCGCACCGGAGGTGACCAGCCGCGCGTCCTGGTCGGCGACGATGGGGACCACCGGGTCGGCGAAGTCGACGCCGTCGAGGATCTCCCGCGCCACCCGGTCCCGCAGCGGCCGGAAGGCGCTCGAGTGCATCGGCGGCCGCATCGTGTACAGCGGCAACCCCCCTAGCGCGCGCAGGCGCTCCTGCAGCCAGTCGAGCATGCCCTCGCGCAGGGAGACCATGTGGAAGTCGTGGTCGACGTAGCAAGAGATGTCGTACCACTCGCCGCGCTCGTCCAGGTCGGCGAGGATCCCCGCCAGCCGGTCCCCGCCGGTGCGCGCGAACGAGTGCGTCACCACGTCACGGTGCTCGAGCGTGAAGTAGTCCTCCAGCACCCGCGCCCACCGCGCCGTCATGGACACCGCCGACCGGAACGGCAGCGCTCCCGAATAGACGGCCGCGGCCTTGCCGCCGAAGCTCGGGCCGACGCAGTACGCCGGGCCGACGCCGAGTTCGCTCTCCCCCCACTGGGCCAGGGCAAGGCAGTTCACCAGGAACGCGACCTGCGCGTACTCGGTGTAGTCGCCCTCGGCCTCCTCGAACCGGTCGACGAGCGAGTAGCCGAGCACCTCGTCCGCCTCGGCCACCAACCGCCGGGCGAACGGATTGATCAGCATGAACCGGGCGACGTCCTCGAAACGGGACGGCCCCATCCCGGGGAAGACGATCGCGGTCCCCGGTCGAAGGTCATCGTGCATCAGCCTGTTTCCCTTCACGTGTGGTCACACGGGTGAAATCCGGCGATCCGCCGGCTCAGCCCCGCAGGGTCTCCGGGACGCGCACCAGGTAGTCCCGCATGACCTCGAGGAACAGTTCGGGTTCCTCGAGGTGGGGAAGATGGCTCGACTCCTCGAAGATCTCCCAGCGCACGTCCGGGATCAGGTCGTGGAACGGCCGCACGGTCACCGGCGTCGCCTCGTCGTACCGGCCCGACAGAACCAGCGTCGGCACCGCGATGTCCGCGCAGCAGTCCTCCACGGACCAGTCGCGGAGCGTCCCGATCACGTGGAACTCGCTCGGCCCGTTCATCGTGTAGTAGACGGTGGGATCGTTGTAGATCTCGTAGAAGGAGGCCATGTAGTCACGCGGCCACGGCTTCAGCCGGCACACGTGCTTCTCGTAGAACCAGCGCATGGCCTCGTGGTACTCGTCGGTGCCGGTCGTGCCCGCCGCCTCGTGCCGCAGCAGCGTCTCGTTCACCTCGGGCGGGAGATCGGCGCGCAGCACCTTCATCTCCCGCAGCCACAGCGGGTAGGACGCCGGGGCGTTCGCGATCACCAGCCCGCGCAGCCCCGGCGGACGCGACGCCGCGTGCTTGGCCACGAGCATGCCGCCCCACGACTGGCCGAACAGCAGGTAGTTGTCGGCGATGTCCAGCCTCTGCAGCAGATTGTCCAGCTCGTCCAGGAACAGGTCGACCGTCCAGAAGTCGGCCCCGCGTCCCGGCAGGTGGCTGGAGCCGCCGTTGCCGATCTGGTCGTAGTGCACGACCGGCTGGCCGTCCCGCGCGAGCTCGGTCAGACCGAGCAGGTAGTCATGCGTGCTGCCCGGGCCTCCGTGCACCACCACCAGCGGCGGCCGCCCGGAGCGCAGATCTCCCGTGACGCGGTACCAGGTCCGATACTCCCGGAACGGCACCGTTCCTTTGGCACTGGGTGCCAGGGTCATACGACCACCCCATTCGATTGGTTCGAGCACGTGGCAACGTGGCACCGGGTCAGGACAGGTGTCCCAGCCATTCCTCGACGACCCGGGCGGTCTCCGCGGCGTCCTCCTCGACCATGGTGAAGTGGTTCGCCTCCACCGCCCGGAGCGTGTGCGACGGCCGCAGCGGCGTCGCGCGCCAGGTGTCCCCGCCGTCCGGCGAGTCGTAGAACGACTTCGCGCACTGGACGAACAGGACGGGCGCGTCGACCTCTCCGAGGAGAAGCTCGGGGACCACGTCCACCCAGCGCCCCATCGCGGACAGCCGAGCGCTGTCGAACCCGCCCAGCGCCGATTCCTTCTCGAAGAGGCCCAGGGCCAGTTCGTTGAGCGGTATCCCCGCGCCGCCGCGGCCGTGCACGTCGAACGTGTCGAGCATGACCACCCCGGCCGGCCGGACGCCGAGCTTCGCTTCGAGATGACCCGCGGTCGAGTACGCGAGGGTGCCGCCGGAGGAGTAGCCCAGCAGCACGAACGGCTCTCCCTCCGCGGCCTCCAGCACACTGCGGGCGACGACGTCCACGGCCGCCTCGGCGGAGGCGGGGAGGCCCTCACCCGCGGCGAACCCCGACAGCGGGACCGCCGACACGTGGCGCACGCCGCGGAAGCCCGCGACGAGACGGGCATGCTGGTGCACGCCGCCGGTCGCCATCGGCGTGCTCAGGCAGATCAGCCGTGGCCGGCCCGGCCCGTCCGCCAGCCGCACCGCCGTGGGAACGCGCTCCAGATCGGTCGCGGACTCGTACCGCGGTCGCAGGTTGGCCACCGCGCGCAGCAGGTCGAATCCCTGCTCCGCCTTCCCGGAGTGGACCGCGTCGCGGAACATCTCGCTCAGCATGTCCGCCGGCCCGGCCGGCGCCTCGTCGAGCCGCCGCCCGGAGTCCTGCCCCCCGGCCAGCTCGGCGCGCAGCCAGCGGGCCAGTTCGGCCGGGTTCCTGTTGTCGAAGACCGCCATCGGCGGCAGCCGCAGGCCGGTCGCCTCGCTCAGGTTGTTGCGCAGCTCCATCGAGGTCAGCGAGTCGAACCCCGACTCGAGGAAGTCCCGCTCGGGATCGACGGCGTCCGGGCCGGCGTATCCGAGCAGGGCCGCCGCGAACGTCCGTACGAGGTCCCGCAGCAGCGCCTCCTGTCCCGCCTCGTCCAGCCCGTGCAGCCTCCGCCGGAACGACTGCGCGTCCGAAGCCCCGCCAACGGCGGCACGCCGGCGGGCCGCGGGTGCCAGGCCGCGCAGCAGCGCGGGGAGCTGGTCGGTCCGGGCGCGCAGGGCGGCGGTGTCGATGTGCAGGGGGACCAGGCTGGCCTGGCCGGAGGCGACTCCCGCGTCGAACAGTGCCAGTCCTTCGTCCACGGTCAGTGGCGGCAGGCCTTGGCGGCGCATCCGCTCCAGGTCGGCATCGGCCAGCCACTGGCCCATCCCCACCTCGCCACCCCACAGACCGTAGGCCAGCGCGGTGGCCGGCAACCCCTGCGCATGCCGCAGCTGCGCCAGCCCGTCCAAGAACAGGTTCGCCGCCGCGTAACTCCCCTGCCCGGCGGCCAGCACCAGACCACCGGCCGAGGAGAACAACACGAACGCCGACAACCCCATATCCCGGGTCAACTCATGCAGATGCCACGCCCCATCAGCCTTAGGACCCAACACCCCCGCCACCCGCTCAGCCGTCAACGACCCCACCAAACCGTTATCGGCCACCCCCGCCGCATGCACCACACCCACCAGCGGATACCCCGGATCGATCCCCGCCAGCACCCCCGCCACCGCACCCCGATC
>NZ_JBHSFP010000035.1:0-95429 GCF_042654065.1 Sphaerisporangium dianthi
CCGCCCACCCGCGGCTCCACCTCGCTGCGACCCAGAAACCAGGAGTCCAACCCCGGACCACCGGACACCGCCTCCCACACCTGCGAAGCACTCGCCCGCAGCTCGATCTCCTTGCGCAACTCGAACGCGTGCGTCATCGCATGACCCCCTCGACATCGGTCTCCGTCTCGTCCGGCACGTGGGGGTGCATCGCCACGATCAGCCGGTGCACGCGGCCGCCCTCGGCGGTCTCGTCGTGGTACTCGCCGGCCAGCTCCTTGACCGTCTCGGCGAGCCGTTCGGCGAACGCCGCCCGGTCGGCCGCCGAGGCGAAACGCACCTGGCCGTCGATGGTGAAGGTGGCCACCCGCCTGCGCGCGTGGGCCGCGGCGACGACGAGCCGGCCGACATCGCGCACGAGCCCCGCGGCCACCGCCAGCAGCCAGCGCGCCGAGAGCTGGTCCGGCGAGCGCCCCGGATCGGGCGCCACCGCCGCGAGCGCGACCGGCGAGATGACGTACGAGGCCGCCGTGGCCCGCATCACCCGCTCGGTCACATTGCCCTTGCGCCGCTCCTCCGCCAGCTCGATGAGGCCGTGCCGCTCCAACGCCTTGAGGTGGTAGTTCACCTTCTGGCGAGGCAGGCCGACCCTGCCGGCCAGCGTCGCGGCCGATGCCGGTTCGACCAGCTCGGCCAGCAGCCGGGCCCGAACCGGGTCCAGTGAGACCTGGGCCGCCGCCGCATCCTCGATCACCGCAACTTCGAACATGCCATAACGGTCTCACCGACAAACGAAGTTGTCAAGACTGTTCAAGTTGTCGGTTTGCGGCGGGCGCGGAGCGGCGTCCGGCACCGGGACTCGTCGGGGCCGGATCGGGTAGATGGGGGTGATGTTCATCTTGTTCGGGCTCCGCACGACCATTCATCCGCTCGGCACGCTGAGCTCCGTCTGCCACGGCTGCGGCGTCATGGCGGTCCAGATGCTCTCCCGGCGGGTCACCCGGTTCAGCCTGTTCTTCGTACCGCTGTTCCGGCTGCGCACCAGGTACGCGGCACAGTGCACGTCGGGCGGCGCCACGTACGGCGTCTCGAAGCAGGAGGCGACCCGGGCCGCGATCCGCTGACAGGTGAGCCCGCGGCGCGAGCGGCCGGCCGTTTTCCGAGGGGGCAGGAGCGGGGAGGGTGACCACATGACCGTTGGCCACGCCGATCCGGCCGCGATGCTGGGCGTGGCGCTGGAAGAGGCCAGGAAGGGCTACGCCGAGGGCGGGGTCCCCGCCGGCGCGGCGCTGTTCGGACCGGGAGAGCGGCTGCTCGGCCGGGTCCGCAACCGCCGCGTCCAGGACGGCGACCCGTCGATCCACGGCGAGACCGCCGCCTTCCGCGACGCCGGCCGGCAGCGCACCTACCGGAGCGGGCCGCGGCCACCCGGCGGGTGGCGCCCCGAGGCCCGGTCAGGCGTCCTGGACGGCGGCTTCCACGACGGGAATCTCGGCGGGCTCCTCCTCCGCGGGGAGGTGGATGATGAAGCGGCTGCCGCCGGTGAAGGCGAGGTCCAGCTCGATGCGCCCGCCGTGGTAGGACGCGATCTTGCGGCAGAGCGCGAGCCCGATGCCGGTGCCCTCGTAGGCGTCGCGGGTGTGCAGCCGCTGGAAGATGAGGAAGATCTTCTCGGCGTACCGCGGCTCGATGCCGATGCCGTTGTCGGTCACCGTGATGCGCCACTCGTCGCCGTCCCGCTCGGCGTCGATGCGGACGACCGGCGCGCGATCGGGATGGCGGAACTTCAGCGCGTTGCCGATGAGGTTCTGCCAGAGCATGACCAGCTGCGTGCGGTCGCCGGTGATCTCTGGCAGCTCGGCCGCCTCGACGACGCCGCCGGTGTCCTCGAGACGGCCCGCGAGGTTGCGCACGGCCAGGTCCACGGTCTCGTTGAGCTTCAGTCGCGTGTGCTCGGCGTTCAGCCTGCCGATTCTTGAGAAGGTCAGCAGCTCGTTGATGAGCGCCTGCATGCGCTTGGCGCCGTCGACGGCGAAGCCGATGTACTGCTTGGCGCGGTCGTCGAGCTGATCGCCATAGCGCTGTTCGAGCATCTGGGTGAAGCTGGCGACCTTGCGCAGCGGCTCCTGCAGGTCGTGGCTGGCCACATAGGCGAACTGCTCCAGCTCGCCGTTGGAGCGCCTCAGCTCCGCGGCCTGCCGGGCGAGCAGTTCACGCGACTGGCGGGTCTCCTCCAGTTCGGTCACGATGCGCAGGCGCATGGCCTCCATGTCGCGGGCCAGTTCGGCGACGTCGGCGGGGCCGCCGGTGTCGACGTGGTGGCCGAAGTCGCCCGCGGTGACCCGGCGAGAGGCGTCGCGCAGCCGCTCCAGCGGCCGGAACACCACCAGACGGAGCAGCACGGCGAGCGCGATGATGGTGAGCAGGAAGAACCCGATGATGCCGCCGAAGCTGATGTCGCGCGCCGACCTGGCGGCTTGGAGGTCGGCGCGGGAGACGTCGCGCGCCCGTCCCCAGGCCGCCTCCTGCGCGTCGAGGGCCGCACGCAACGTGTCGAAGGCGTGCCGGCTCTCCTCGGTGCGGCCGGCGGGCAGGCTGTCGGGCCCGTCGCGGCGGACGATCGCGATCTGCGGCTCGGCGTACC
Organism: Sphaerisporangium dianthi; assembly: GCF_042654065.1. Classification (NCBI taxonomy): domain Bacteria; kingdom Bacillati; phylum Actinomycetota; class Actinomycetes; order Streptosporangiales; family Streptosporangiaceae; genus Sphaerisporangium; species Sphaerisporangium dianthi. Next base: position 2,624 of record NZ_JBHSFP010000035.1, read on the forward strand.
GGGCGCGCCATTCGACGCTCAGCCGCTCGACCTCGCTCAGTTCGCGCAGCGGCGGAGCACCGGGCGCGAGCCGCCGGACGGCCGCGACGGCCTGCCGCTCGGCCGCCTGCCCGGTGGTGTAGGGCCCGAGGAAGTCCTCCTTGCCGGTGAGCAGGAAGCCGCGGACGCCGGTCTCCTGGTCGACCAGCGCCGTCCGGATCCTCTCGGCCTGGATCCTCGCCGGGGAGATCTCGTCCGACAGCCGGTTGGAGACCTCCGTCGTGTGCCGCAGCACCAGGGAGGCCACCAGGGCGGACCCCGCCAGCACGATGACCATGACGACCAGCACCAAGGCGAACCAGGCCTGGGCGCTCCAGCGCGTTCTCATGCAGTGCCCGGAACGACCTCGGCGATGGCGGACATGAAAGGCATCGTAGCTTTTCCCCGGTACCCCTCAGGACAGGTGACGGCGAGCGATCGGGCGAGCGCGCCGGGCGCGGAAATCACCTGGACAGGCTCCCTCCGCAGAGGAATAAGGGGTACGGTGGCAACGCTTACTTAGTTGAAATTTCAACGACAAGAAGGATGATGAGGGCGATGCAGTTCGGGATCTTCAGTGTGGGCGACGTCACCACCGACCCGGTCACGGGCACGACGCCGAGCGAGCACGAGCGGATCAAGGCGATGGTCGCCATCGCCCTGAAGGCAGAAGAGGTCGGCCTGGACGTCTTCGCCACCGGCGAGCACCACAACCCTCCCTTCGTCCCCTCCTCGCCGACCACGATGCTCGGCTACATCGCGGCGCGCACCGAGCGGATCATCCTCTCGACCGCCACCACCCTGATCACCACCAACGACCCGGTGAAGATCGCCGAGGACTACGCCATGCTCCAGCACCTGGCCGGCGGGCGCGTCGACCTGATGATGGGACGCGGCAACACCGGGCCGGTGTACCCGTGGTTCGGTCAGGACATCCGGCAGGGCATCCCGCTCGCCATCGAGAACTACGCGCTGCTGCACCGGCTCTGGCGCGAGGACGTCGTCGACTGGCAGGGCCGGTTCCGCACTCCGCTGCAGGGCTTCACCGCGACGCCCCGCCCGCTGGACGGCGTCCCGCCCTTCGTGTGGCACGGCTCGATCCGCAGCCCCGAGATCGCCGAGCAGGCCGCGTACTACGGCGACGGGTTCTTCGCCAACAACATCTTCTGGCCCAAGGAGCACTTCGTCCGGCTGATCGGCCTCTACCGCGAGCGCTTCGCCCACTACGGGCACGGCGCCCCCGAGCAGGCCATCGTCGGCCTCGGCGGCCAGGTGTTCATGCGCAAGAACTCCCAGGACGCGGTGCGCGAGTTCCGGCCCTACTTCGACAACGCCCCGGTGTACGGCCACGGCCCCTCGCTGGAGGAGTTCACCGAGCAGACGCCTCTCACCGTGGGCAGCCCGCAGGAGGTCATCGACAGGACGCTGACCTTCCGCGACACGTTCGGCGACTACCAGCGCCAGCTGTTCCTGATGGACCACGCCGGCCTGCCGCTGAAGACCGTCCTTGAGCAGCTCGACATCCTCGGCGAGGAGGTCGTGCCGGTGCTGCGCAAGGAGTTCGCCGCCGGCCGGCCGGGCCAGGTGCCGGACGGCCCCTCCCATGCGGCCCTCGTCGCCCGGCGCGACGCCGAGGCGGCGCAGGGGCAGCAGATCGCCGCCGACACCGCCTCCTGACCGCCCTCCCCACCCCGCATCCCCTCCCCCGCCATCCCCTGACCACCGGGAGTTCTCAATGAAGCCGTTGAAGCTCGTCGCCGTCTCCGCGGGGCTCGGCAGGCCGTCCTCGACGCGCCTGCTGGCCGACCGCCTCGCCGAGGCCGCCCGCGGCCGCCTGGCCGGGGAGCGGGATGTGGAGGTGCGGGTCGTGGAACTACGCGACCTGGCCCGCGACATCGCCGGCAACCTGGTCACCGGCTTCCCCTCCCCGGCCCTGGCCGAGGCGCTGCGCGCGGTCACCGAGGCCGACGGCCTCATCGCCGTCACCCCGATCTTCACCGCCTCCTACAGCGGGCTGTTCAAGTCGTTCGTCGACATCGTCGAGAACACCGCGCTCGTCGGCAAGCCGGTGCTGATCGCGGCGACCGGCGGCACGGCCCGCCACTCGCTCGCCCTGGAGCACGCCATGCGCCCGCTGTTCGCCTACCTGCGCGCGGTCGTGGTTCCGACCGCCGTTTACGCCGCCTCGGAGGACTGGGGCTCGGGCGGGGATGAGCGCACGGGCGCCCTGGCCGGCCGGATCGCCCGCGCGGCCGGCGAGCTGGCCGGCCTCATGCTGCGCCGGCCCCCGGCCGCCGAGCCGGTCGAGGAGCTCATCCCCTTCGAGCAGCGGCTCGCGGCACTGCGCCCCTGATCCGCGCGTCCCACCCGCTGATCACGGGGCCGCTCCTTGACCCCCGGCAGCGGTCCCCTGATCGGCGCCCGTCCGATGAGCCCCCGTCCGATGGGCGCCCGTCCGATGGGCCCCCGTCCGCGAAGCCACGCCGTCGTACGCGCCGTCCTGCCATGATGGACCGATGCGAAAGCCGACCACGCCGCGGGAGCCCGCCGCGCCTCGCGCCGCCGGTTACCTGATCGAGCGCGAGCTGCGCGCCGGAGGGGCGCGCGTCATCGCCGGGGTGGACGAGGTCGGCCGCGGCTCGTGGGCCGGGCCGGTCGTGGTGTGCGCCGCGATCACCGACCTGAGCCCGCCGCCCGAGCTTTCCGGACGCGGCGGGGCGACCGTGCGCCTCACCGACTCCAAGCTGCTGGCGCGCACGCACCGTGAGGCGTTCGCCGAGGCGCTGCCCGGCTGGCTGACCTGCCACGCGATCGGCGCGTCGAGCGCCGAGGAGATCGACGAGGTGGGCATGACCGAGGCGCTGCGCCGCGCGGCGACACGGGCGCTGGACGCCCTGCCGTGCCGCCCCGACGTCGTCATCCTGGACGGCAAGCACGACTTCCTCCGCAGGCCGTGGCGGGTGCGCTGCGAGGTCAAGGCCGACCTGCGCTCGGTCAGCGTGGCCGCCGCGTCGGTGCTGGCCAAGGTGCACCGCGACCGGCTGATGGCCGCCCTCGCCCCCGAGCACCCGGCCTACGACTTCGCGGGCAACGCCGGCTACCCCTCCCCCGCCCACCAGGAGGCTCTGGCCGAGTACGGCCCGACCCCGCACCACCGGCTGTCGTGGTCCTATCTGGACGACCTGCCCAAGTGGCGGCACCTGCGAAAGCACCGCGACCCCCTGGCCGCCTCCGGCCAGCTCTCCCTCCTGTGACCGGGGCACGCTCCAGGTGAGGTCACCGTCAGCCGCTCCGGCGGACGTCCTCCAGCACGCGCGTCACGCGGCGCTGACCGATGGCGCCCTTGACCTCGCCGTGCACCGTCTCGAGGTCAGCGTCGTCTTCGGCATGTCTCGCGACGTGCCCACGGTGGGATTCCGATCGCATTGACGCGGATCGCCCGTCCCAGGGCGCGGCTTGCCGGTTCGATGAGGACATATCAGACACTTATGACCCGAGCTTGACGGTCCGCCGAGTAACGTGCGTGAGGGGGACAAACACGTCATTGAGGGATTATTTTGTCATTGTCTGATTTCTGGACCATCAAACATCGGCTGTGCGACGCGACCAACGCGCACGCGCTAGATCGCATACTCGACTGCTACAGCCGCGACGCCGTCCTTGTCACGCCGTCGGGGACGATGGAAGGGCACGAGCAGATAGCCTGGCTCTACGAGCAGTTCTTCCGCGGCTTTCCCGACTTCCACCTGACGGCGTGGTTCGAGGCCGCCGACTGCGACAATCCCGCGATCACCGAATGGACGGTCACCGGTACCCACGAAGGGCCGCTCCTGCTGCCCGACGGGCGTGAGCTCCAGGCGACCGGCCGTCGTGTCATCTACCGTGCCACCTGCTCGTCCTTCGTCGAGAACGGCAAGATCACGACGCATCGGGAGTACTACGATCAGCTGGAGCTGTACAGCCAGCTGGGCTTCGGCCTGAAGGAGCTCGACCCCGCCCTCCGCGCCGTATAGGGCGCCAGAGCCGGAGCGAGGACGGCGAAGGCGGTCCGCGCCAGGATGCCCGCGAGCGTGCGCGCGGCGGGCAGCGGCGATGGGGGTAGTGCGGCCGACACGGTGCGACGCGGCGCCAGCTCGCCCAGGGAACGCAGCGCGACCCCTTCCGGCACGGCCCACGCGGCGATGGACGGTACCAGGGTGACACCGAGCCCGGCCGCGACGAACCCGAACTTCCCCGTCCAGTCACCTATCTTGAGGGTGGCGCGAGGCGTGAACCCCGCGCGGGCACAGGCGTCCGCGAGCATGGTCCGCTGCCCGTGCGGCGGCGCCTCGATCCAGGTCTCCTCACGCAGGTCGCGCAGGTCGATGTGGCCGGCCGCCGCCAGCCGGTGATCCGCGGGCAGGGCGACGAGCAGCTCGTCCCGCACCAGTTCGATGATCTCGATCTCGTCGTCGTAGGGCAGGCCGGAGGGATAGTCGCTGACCACCGCGACGTCCAGGCCGCCCTCGCGCATGCGGCGCAGCAGACCCGTGCTCGGCCCTTCGGCGGGAGCGAGCTCGACCTGCGGGAACTCATGGCGGAAGGCGCGCAGGGCCGCGGGGACCAACGCGACGTTGGCCGTGGCGAACGCCCCGAGACGGACCCGCCCCTGGTAGCCGCCGTGGATGCCGGCCAGCTCGTCGGCGGCCCTGGCCAGGCGGTTGAGGACGGCCCGGGCGTGCTGCCAGAGCAGTTCTCCCGCGGGCGTCGGGCGTACTCCGCGGGCGAGCCGTTCGAACAGCGGGCCGCCCGCCTGCCGTTCCAGGGAGGCGATGCGGCGGGAGACCGCGGACTGGGTGTAGGCCAGTTCCGCGGCCGCCGCCGTGAAGGAGCCGGTCCGCGCCACGGCGTCCAGCAAGCGCAGTGCATCGACGTCGAACACATTCCTCCAGCGCATGGGATATATGCAATGTAGTCGCTGGTGGAATGCCAAGCACGTGTCTACGGTCATCATCCATGATTGCTTTTCTCGGACTGGGACGCATGGGCGTCCTGATGGCGCGGCGACTCGTGGACGCCGGACACACCGTGACGACGTGGAACCGGACTCCGCGGACGGTGCTCGGGGCACGGGCCGCCGGCTCTCCCGCCGACGCGGTGGCGGGGGCGGAGCTCGTCATCACGATGCTCAGTGATCCGGCGGCGGTGAGGGAGGTGCTGGAACAGGCGGCGCCCGCGCTGCGCGACGGCACCCTCGTGGTGGAGATGTCCACGATCGGGCCCGAGGCGGTGGCCGGCCTGCGCGACCGGCTTCCCGCGGGGATCGGTCTGGTGGACGCACCGGTGCTGGGCAGCGTGGGCCCGGCGCGCGAGGGCGCGCTGACGGTCCTGGCCGGCGGGCCGGCCGGCGATGTGGCGCGCTGCCGCGAGGTGCTCGAGGTTTTCGGTCAGGTGCGGGAGCTCGGCGGCCTGGGCGCGGGAGCGGCGATGAAGGTGGCCGTGATGAGCGCGGTGGTGCCCTCGCAGGTGCTGCTGGCCGAGACGGTCGCCTATGGCGAGGCGATCGGGGTGAAGGCGGGAGCGCTGCTGGAGGTTCTGGGCGTCACCCCGCTCGGCGCGCTGGCCGAGCGGGTCCGCCCCGCCGTGGAGGGTGGGCGCGCCGAGCGCCGCTACGGACTCGGCCTGGCCGCCAAGGATCTCGCGCTGGCCGCGCATCCCGTCCAGACCCTCGCGGCCGCCGCCTGGAGGCGGCTGGACGGGGCGATCGCCGCCGGGCTCGGCGGCGACGACCTGACGGCCGTGTTCCAGCACGTCGGACACGCGGAACCGTCAGGCAGCGCGGAGACACCGGACGGCGCGGGGACATCGGGCGGCGTGCGCGCGCGGACGCGGGTGGAGAAGATCAACCCTGCCTCGGTGCCCGCCACGAACGGGCTCTACTCACACGCCACACGGGTCGGCGACCTGGTGTTCGTCTCGGGGCAGGTGGCACTGGACGACGCGGGGAACGTGATCGGCGAAGACGACATGGCGGCTCAGGCCGAGCGGGTGATGGAGTCCTTGGCCCGCATCCTGGCCGACCAGGGATGCACGTTCGACGACGTGACCCACATCCGGACGTTCCTCACCGACATGTCGCGTCTGGCCGAGTACGGGACCGTGCGTAAGCGGTACATCACCGGCGAGCCGCCGGCGAGCACGACCGTGGAGGTGTCACGACTGTTCCGGCCCGGTCTGCTGATCGAGGTGGAGGTGACGGCGGCCGTGCCGGCGGCCACCGTGCTCTGAGCCGCGCGGCCTGGACAGACGTCAGGGGGCGGCGGCCATGAGGGCGGCGGTCTGGGAGAGGACGACGCCGAGAGGGGCGTCGACGGTCAGGTCGGCGTAGTCGTCGCCGCGGGTCGGCCCCTGGTTGACGATCGCGACCGGTATGCCGAGCTTCGCGGCCCGGAGCACGAACCTGCGGCCCGACATCACGGTCAGGGACGAGCCGAGGACCAGCAGCAGGCGGGCGCGTTCGACGAGGGCGAAGCACGCGGCGACGCGGCCGGGCGGGACGGTCTCGCCGAAGAAGACCACGTCGGGCTTGAGGACCCCGCCGCCGCACGCCCGGCATCCGACCGGGCGGAACGCCTCGATCTCCTCCTGCGGCAGTTCGACGTCGCCGTCGGGGTTGACGGCGGTGACCAGGGCGCCGAACCGGGGGTTCGCCTGCCGCAGTCGGTGGTCCAGTTCCTCGCGCGAGGTGGCGTCGCCGCAGTCGAGGCAGACCACGCGGTGCAGGCTGCCGTGCAGTTCGATGACGCCCGTCGCGCCGCCGGCCTGGTGGAGGCCGTCGACGTTCTGGGTCACGACGCCGGACAGCAGGCCGTGCCTCTGGAGCCGGGCGACCGCGTGGTGGCCGGAGTTCGGCCTGGCCCCCGCCATGGTGCGCCATCCGGCGTGGCTGCGCGCCCAGTAGCGCCGCCGCGCGGCCGGGTCGCCGGTGAAGGTCTGGTAGGTCATCGGGGTGTGCCGCCGCAGGGCTCCGCTCGGCCCGCGGTAGTCGGGGATGCCCGACTCGGTGGAGATGCCGGCCCCGCTCAGGACCACCACGTCGCCCTCGGCCAGGAACTTCGCCAGCATGTCCGCGCCCTCGTTCACCCCTCCATGGTGCCGCACGGTCCCGGCCGCGCGAAATCGTCCGGCCCGCGACCCCGCGACCCGTGATCTCCGCCCGTTCGAAGATCTCCGCCTGCCGCCCCCGCCGCCGCTTCCATCGCCGGCCGGTCGTTCGACGCCCCCTGCGGACCTGGACGACCCCTGCGGACACGGTCCGTCGCGTACAACCCCGCGAACAGGGCGTAAGCGGCCTGCAAGGCGGCATATAGCGACGCCGCGCACACTCGGGTCACGAAATGACCCAGGGGGTGGAACCATGCGAACGTCCTTACGGCTGGTGACGGCGGGAGCGGTATTGGCGGGGGCCGCCGCGATGCCGGGCGTCGCCGTCGCCTCACCGGCCGAGGCCGCGCGCGAGGTGGCGACCGGAACGCGACTGGCGGCCCGCACCGATCCCGCGGTCCAGCTCATCCAGACCGACCACACCGCGACGGTCACCGTCCCCTCTCCGCGGGCCAAGAAGGCGTTCGGCGCGCTGTTCGACGCGGCCGCGCGGCACGCCAAGGCCGGGCGCATCCCGGCCGACCACCAGAGCCAGGTCAAGTGGGTGCTGCGCACCGCCGCCTCGCACGTCGACCGCTACCTGGCCTCGGCCGCGCCCGCGCGCACGGCCAAGGTGGACCGGCCGGGCCTGTGCACCGGCTGGTGGGTGACGCCGGACGGGTACATGGTCACCGGCGCGCACTGCGTGGGCACGACCAGGACGGCGCTGCGGCGGTTCTACGGCGCCCAGGTGCTGCCCGCGATCACCGCCGCGGACACGAAGTCGTTCCTGAAGGCGATACGCAAGAGCGCCCAGCCCGACGACGAGCTGGTGCGGCTGGCCAAGACGATGTTCGGCCGTTTCAACGCGGACAAGATGCGCGTGACGGGGATACACCGGAGCATCAAGGTCATCAGCCCGCTGCCCGGCGGCGGCATGGACAAGACGGCCAAGGTGACGCCGATCAGGCTGATCGCCAAGGGCCGCGACTACCCCGGCGAGGACTTCGCCGTGCTGAAGATGGGCGGAGCCCGCAACCTTCCCACGGTGCCGCTCGGCCGGGACTCCGACGTCCGCGTGGGCGACCCGCTGTACATCAACGGCTTCCCCGGCCTGGTCACCACCAACACGGCCGTCTTCGACCTGCGCTCGCGGCTGTACCCGGCGCTGACCGAGGGCGCCTACAACGCCCGGCGCACGACCGTGCTGGGCGTGCCCTACATCCAGGCGCAGGCGCCCTCGTACCACGGCAACTCCGGCGGGCCGGTCTTCGACAAGGAGGGCAAGGTCATCGGGACGCTGATCGCGGGGTCGGTCGACCCGGCCACCGGGGAGACGGCCGAGAACCACAGCTTCATCCTGCCGGTCGGCATCGTGCGCAAGCGCCTGGCCGCCGCCGGGGTCGTCCCGTCCGCTTCGCGGACGACGCTGCTGTACGACGCCGCGCTCGCGGACTTCTTCGCCGGCCGCTACAAGATGGCGCTCCCGCGGTTCCGCCAGGTGCGCAAGCTGTTCCCCGCCCACCCGTACGTCGCCTCCTACATCACCGAGGCCGGGCGCGCCATCGCGGCGGGCAAGGACAGGACCCCCCGCCGCTGACCCCCGCCCGGGCGGCACGCGCCGTCCCGCCCTCCCCGAGGGGGGCGGGACGGCGGAGGGCCGTCAGGCCTGGCGGCGGAGGGCCGTCAGGAGGCCCCGCCCCGGCGCTCGTGACGGCCGGGACGCAGGTAGTGGCGCAGCCGGCTCAGGAACGGCGCGCCGGACCCGGGACGGTGACCGGCGGCGGGGCCCGGCCCTCCCGCCGGGTCGGCGGCGTCGGCCGGGACCTGGCCCCAGCGGGCCCGGACCATCCACTCGACGTAGGACTGCAAACCGGAGTTCATGACAGCACCTCGTTTCACATCGTCGGACTGTGGTCGTCGTCGTGAGCGGGCTGGAAGAGGCCGAGAAGGGCGCCGAGCTCGGCGCGGTCGCCGATGCCGAGCTTGCGATAGGCGCGCTGCAGGTGGTTCTCGACCGTGCGCACGGACAGCACGAAGTGCGCGCTGATCTCCTTGCTGGACAGGCCCTTGGCGGCCAGTTCGGCGATCTGGTGCTCTCTGCGGGTGAGCCTCGGCCGTTCCAGCGCGGACAGGGCCGGGGTCCGGGCTCCGCTGGACCTGGCCAGGCGCAGCGCCCGGGCCGCCGCGGCCGAGGCCGCGGCGAGATCTCCGGCCGCGCGGTGGCAGTTGGCCTGCTCGGCGGCCGCCTCCGCGGCGAGCAGAGGGCTGCCGAGCCGTTCCAGCTCGGCGGAGGAGGCGGCGAGCCCGTCGCCGTCCCCGGCCGCAGCGGCCTCGACGTGCGCCGCGTACAGCGGCACCGCCCCGTCCCCGGCCTGCCCGGCCAGCTCGCGGAGGCGGGCGAGCACGTGCTGGGGAGCGCCCATCCTGGCCACGTCGTGCAGCGCGAGGGCCTCCATGCCGACGGCGCCGAACTCGCGGGCCAGCGCCGCGCCCTTCTCGGCGATGGCAGGGGCGTCGGGGGAGTCGCCTGCCGCGGCGACCCACGAGCGCGCCAGCTCGATCCAGGGCTGGAGCAGCCACAGTGACCGCTGGGCCAGGCCGTCGGCCTCCGCGAGGGCCCGGCGGGCCGCCTTGACCTCGCCGGCGAGCGCGAGGCCCTGGGCGAGCTGGGCGAGCAGCACGGCCAGCAGGCCGCGGTCGCCGTGGTGGCGGGCGATGGCGACGCCCTCGCGGCAGCGGTGCAGCTCCTCGCGGACCTCGCCGCGCGCCCGGGCGACGAGTGCGCGCAGCAGGCAGAACCAGGCGATGGCGAAGGGGAACTGCCGCGCCACCGCCCGGTCGTACCCCGCGGCGGCCTGCGCCTGGGCCTCCAGGAAGCGGCCGGTGAGCAGGCAGGCGTGCACCCACCCCAGCTCGATGAAGATCTCCAGCCAGGGCAGTTCGCCCTGCCATCTCAGGCTCAGCTCGCGGGCCTCGCCCAGGGCCTGGAAGCTCTCCTCCGGCCGCCGCAGGAAGGCCAGCGCGACGCCGCGGGCGACCTCGGCCACGCAGCGGGCGCGGGAGTCGCCGGGCACGTCGGCCATGACCTGCTCGGCGAGCACCACCGCCGCGTGGCAGCGTCCGCCGAAGACATGGAGCAGCGCCTGCAGGGCTCGCAGCTCCGCGCGCGGCTCGCCGCCGGTGAGGTCGTCCAGGCCGGTGCGGAGCAGCAGCCACGCCTCGGACACGTTGTCGAGCCCGAAGGCCAGGTTGAACGCCCGGACGCTGGTCAGCCGCGCCCGGTCGCGCTCACGGGCGGGCCGGCCGAGGTGGGCGAGCCGGGCCTCGGCGTCGCCGGAGCGCCCGGCGAACATCAGCCCGTAGCCGAGCGGTTCGGCGACCTCGACCCCCTTGCCGGCCTCGACGGCGCATCCGGCGAGCTGCCCGCTGAGCGGCAGGTCCATGCGCGACCAGGCGTCCCTGGTGGCGGCGGCGACGGCGACGGCGGACGGCCGCTCGCCGTTCTCCAGGCGCCACGCCGCGACCTTGAGCAGGTCGCCGGGACCGGGCGCGGCGGCTTCGACGGCGCCCGCGAGCTCCTCCCTGCACCGGCGCGCCCGCAGCCGGGGGGCGCGGGCGCGCAGCACGTCCCCGTACAGGGGGTAGGCGAGCCGTGCGCGGTCGCGGCCGCCGAGCCGCTCGACCTTGACGATGCCGCGCGCCTCGACGGTCTCGACGGCCGCGCGGGAGACCAGCCCGGCCAGGACGTCCACGCTGACCGAGTCGCCGAAGGCGAGCAGTTCCAGCGCCCGGCGGCACTCGGGGGTGAGGCCGGTGAGCCGCTTGTCGACCAGCCCGGCCAGCCGGGAGGTCACAGGGAGCCGCTCGCCGCCGCGGCGGACGCCTTCGGCGAGGGTGAGCGCGCCGGTCTCGAGCATGGCGGTGGTCAGTTCGCGCAGCAGGAAGGCGTTGCCTCCGGTGGCCTCCCAGCACCGCTGGACCAGCGCGCCCTCGGCGGGTCCGCCCAGCGTGCTCGCGAGGACCTCTCCGACCTCGGCGCGGGTGAAGGGGCGCACCTCGATCCATTCGGCCAGGCCGCTGGTGCACAGGTCGGCGATGGGGTCGGGGATGCCCTCGCCGCTGCGCGAGGCGGTGAGGACGAACGCCTCACGGTGGCGGGCCATCTGGAACGCCAGGGCCACGGACGCCTCGTCGAGCAGGTGGGCGTCGTCGATGACCAGCAGCAGGTCCCGGCCTCCCGACTGGCCGATCAGGGCGTCGGCGGCCATGCGCAGCGCGTTGCCGTTGAACGCGGTGTCCATGAGGGCGGCCGGAAGGTACTGCGCGAAGGCTCCGAAGGGCACCGAGGAGGTGGCCTGGCACGCGCAGGCGCGGACGACGAGGTGGTGGCCCTCGTCCGCTCGCCGGACGACCTCGGCGAGCAGGCGGCTCTTGCCGGCGCCGCCGGCGCCGATGAGCGCGGCCCCGGACAGCCCGGGGTGGCGCATCGCGGCGTCTATGCGGTCCAGTTCGTCCTGCCGGCCGACGAAGATCTGCCCGAGCTCTGCGATCGCGACCCATGACCGCGGAACGTAGAGCGGGGAGCGCCCGTCGCCCGCGATCAGGCCGACCTGTTCCCGTGCGACAGGGACTTCGAGCGTCATATCGCCTCTCCCGTGTCATCGGTGCGCGTTTCCAGATCATTGTCATTTGCACCCCGTACCGGACACCAGTGCGCCGATCATTGGGCCGATGTGAATCCGTCATACGCATTCCCTTAACAGCTCACAATGGCCTCCCACCAGGCACGTTGCCCACTGGAAAGCGGGTGAGTAACGCCCCGGCGCGCGTTGAGTAGCGTCGCACCGCCAACAGAGCACCGCGAGGTATTACACCGTCATAAACCGTTGCCTACCTTGGTCGTCAGGCAAGTACTGATAGTTCCGATCGGACGACACCTCCACTGGAGAACAGGAAACCCATCACGAGAAAGCGGCCCAATGCTGATAACGAAAACGTCCGACCCATGGCCCGCCGAGGTCGTCGAGAAAGGGTGGAGCCACGGCCGGCTTCCCATTCCGGCGTCCAGCGAATGGAACGAGTTCGCCAAGTACTGGGAAGACCTTCCGGCCGACAAGTACGTCGAGAAGAGTCACGGCACCACCCGGCTGCGCCGCATCGGGCACCTGCTGGCCCGCGGCGGCGAGGGCGCGGGCGTGACCATGGAGAGGGCGCCGCACGGGGCCTTCTACCAGAGCGCCGACATCAACTCGGTGTACGGCGGGCAGGTGCGCACGTTCGCCCCCATCACTGCCGAGACCTACGACAACCTCTGTTTCCGCGCGGCCCTGGAGCATGACCTGGGCCTGGTCAGGCAACTGGAAGGGGACTATCCGACCTGGCTGGTCACCGTGCACCTGATCCGCGTCGTGGCCGCGGGCGACTCGGCGTCGGCCCCGGCGCCCGAGGGCCGGCACACCGACGGCCACGACTACGTGATCATGCACCTGGTCAACCGGGAGCGCTGCGCCGGCGGCCTCAGCCGCGTGTTCCGCAAAGGCGGCGACCGGCCCGCGCTGGAGCACACGCTGCTGGAGCCGATGGAGACCGTCGTGATCGACGACCGGACGATGGAGCACGAGGTCACCCCGATCAGGCCGCTCAACGCCACCAGCGCGGTCCGGGACATGATGATCATCGATTTCGACCGTGTGAAGCCTGGCGACTGAGAAGGCCGGCGCCGCGAACCGCGCCTGTCCATGGAAGGGCGCCCGGCGGAAATGGGCGCCCTCGCATGAAAACCGCCCGCGTGTGAAAGGCGCCTGGATATCCGAGCGCCGGCGCGTGAATCACGCCCGGCTTTCGCCGGGACCACGCCGGGCCGAACACATCTCGTCACCCGAAACACACACCACGCCGAGGAGTTCTCATGGCAAACATCACCACGGCCGCCCCCGCATGCCTGCAGTGCGAGACGGACATCACCGTGCCGTCCGACGTCGAGCTGGGCGACATCCTGGCCTGCCGCGGCTGCGGCCAGGAGCACGAAGTGCTGGACATCGCGCCCGTCGTCCGGCTGGACCTGGCGCCGGAGGTCGAGGAGGACTGGGGTGAGTGACGCCCCTGCGGACGTGCTCGTCTCCGTCACGATCATGCGCCCTGAGGAGCGGCTGCTCCTCTCGGCGTTCCGCGCGGCCGGTCTGACCGCGCGGTCCGTGACGCCCCGGCACACCACCGCGTTCCTCAACGACCGGGCGCTCGCGCCCCGGCTGGTCATCCTCCGCAACGTCTCCCACCGCGAGCTGGCGGGGATGTCCGACCGCTTCGAGCAGGCGGGCGTCCCCACCCTGAACACCCCGGGCGCCGTGCGCCTGTGCCTGTCCAAGGACCTGCAGGCGCTCGCGTTCGCCCGCGCCGGGATCCCCCACCCGGTCACCCGCATCGCCTTCTCCGCCGAACAGGTGGGCGAGCAGATCGAGGCGCTCGGCGGGCACGGCGTCGTCAAGCCGGTCAGCGGATCCTGGGGCCGGGGCATCGTGCACATCACCACCCCCGCCGAGCTGGCCGCCTGGAGCGGCGGCTGGGAGGGACTGGACCCGTCCGGGCGATCCTTCCCGGTGGTCGTCCAGGAGTACATCCCCAAACCGGGCTTCAACGAGCGGGTCATCATCGTCGGGCACACGCCGGTCGTGGCCTACAAGCAGGTGAGCCCCGACCTCCGGACCAACACCCACCTCGGCGGGACGGTCGAGCCGATCCCGCTGTCGCCGAGGTCGGCGGAACTGGGCAGGCGCGTCGTCGGCCTGTTCGGCCCGGGCTTCTACGGCGTCGACCTGGCCGAGTCGGCCGAGACCGGCGAGCTGTACGTGCTGGAGGTCAACGCCAACCCGGAGTTCGCCAAGTCGGTGGAGATCCACGGCGTCGACATCCCCGGCCACCTGGCCCGTTTCGCCCGCTCGGTCATCGAGGCCGACGACGGGCGGTTCGCCGAACGGAAGGAGAGGGCGGCATGACCGACCGGATGAAGGTCGCCGTGCTCGGGGCCAGCGGCTTCATCGGCGCCGAACTGATCAGGCTGCTGAGCGACCACCCGCAGGCCGAGGTGTCGTTCATGTCGTCCCAGCAGCACGCGGGCAAGCCGCTCGGGCAGGTGGTGTCCGGGCTGCGCAACTCGCGGCTCGCCGGGCGCAGGCTGCGCGCCGCCGACGAGCTGTCGAAGGTCGACGTGGCGTTCTCCTGCCTGCCCAACGGGGTGCTCCCCGGCATCCTGGACGAGGTCAGCGGTCAGGCCGACCTGGTGCTGAACGTGGCCGGCGACTACCGGCTGCGCGACCCCGGCGAGATCGCCGAGCACTACCCGGAGTCGGCGCCGGGCTGGCGGCAGCAGATCCCCTACTACGTGCCCGAGTTCACCGCCAGGCCGAGCGAGCCGGTCGTCAACCTGCCCGGCTGCATGGCGTCGGCCGGCCTGTACGCCCTCTACCCGCTGTTCCGCGACGGACTGGTGGAGCCGAGGGCGGTGGTCGACGCCAAGACCGGCTCCAGCGGCGGCGGCACCCACAGCACCGAGCATCCGGCGCTGCGCGACGGCAACGTCCGGGTGCACAAGCTGCACGGGCACCGGCACGCGCCGGAGATCCGGCAGGCCCTGGCCACCTGGACGGGCACCGAGCCCGAACTGCAGTTCTCCGCCTTCAGCCTGCCGGTCGCCCGCGGCGTGTTCGCCACGGCGTACACCTGGCTGCGCGAGGGCGTGGACGCCGGCCAGGTGCGCCGCGCCTACGCCAGGGCCTACGCGGACGCGCCGTTCGTGCGCATGAGCAACGGGCGCTCACCGATGGCGTTCCCCATGCTCAAGACCGTGGTCGGCTCCAACACCGCCGAGGTCGGGGTGTCGGTGGAGGGCTCCCGCTGCGTGGCGGTGTCCGCCCTGGACAACCTGATCAAGGGCGGGGCCGGCCAGGCCGTCCAGGCCATGAACCGCGTCTTCGGCCTTGAGGAGACCCTCGGACTGCCGGAGGTGGGAGCATGGCCGTGAGCCCGGCCGGCGGGTACGACCCCGCCGCTCTCAAGGCGATCAACGCCCACCGCGCGCTGTACACGGTGAAGCTGGGCAGCGCGACGCTGCGCCACCCCGAGGTGTTCGACGAGCTGGCCGAGCTGAGCGGACGCGGGGCGCGGCTGCTGGTGGTCACCGGCGGCGCGGCCGACATCAAGCTGCACTACGCCCTCATCGGCCGGCCGGTCAGGACGCTGACCCTGCGCGGCGGCGACGAGGTGCGCTACTGCCCGCCGGACGAGATGGCCCACATCATCGACGCCTACGAGCAGATCACCCTGCCCCGGGTGCGCGAGGAACTGGGGCGGCGCGGGCTGTCGGTGTTCGCCACCACCGGCCGGGCCGAGGAACTGGTCACCGCCACGCCCAACGGCCCCATCCGGGCGCTCGACGGCGGCCGGCAGCGCTTCGTGCGCGACCACCGCGCCGGGACGGTCGACCGCGTGGACGGCGCCCGCCTGATCGAACTGCTGGACGCCTTCGACGTGGTGTGCCTGTCGCCGCCGGTGGCGGCCACCGACGGCGGCTCGGCGCTCAACGTCGACGCCGACGTGCTGGCCGCCGAGGCGGCCCTCGCGGTGGACGCCGACCACCTGCGCCTGGTGACCGGGACGGCGGGGCTGCTCACCGACCCCGCCGACCCCGGCAGCACGCTCCCGCACGCCACGGCGGGCGAGGGCATGGTCTACGCCGGGGGCCGGATGCGGCAGAAGGTGCGCGCCGCCGAGCTGGCGCTGGCGGGCACGCCCGACATCGCCATCACCGGCCCGCACACCCTGGACGCCGGCAGCGGCACCCGGTTCTGGCGGGCCCCGGCCCCCGCGCACGACCTCGGGCTGCTGGCCAACATGGTCGAGCTGTCGTCGGTCTCCGGCGACGAGCGGGAACTCGCCGAGTACCTGGTCGACTGGTGCGCCGCCAACGGCGTGGACGCCGAGATCGACGAGGCGGGGAACCTGGTGGCCACCCGCGGCGCCGGTCCGCGGCGGCTGCTGATGGTGGGGCACCTGGACACCGTGCCCCACCGGTGGCCGGCCCGCTGGGACGGCGAGGCGATCACCGGGCGCGGCTGCGTCGACGCCAAGGGCAGCCTCGCCGCGTTCCTCGCCACCCTGGCCGCCCTGGAGGTGCCGAAGGACGCCACCGTGCGCGTCGTCGGCACCGTGGAGGAGGAGCGCACCGCGGCCGGCGCCTTCCACGCCCGCGACCGCTACCCGGCCGACGCCGTGATCGTCGGCGAGCCGAGCGGGGCCGCGGCGCTGACCATCGGCTACCACGGGGTGTGCAAGGCACGGCTGAGCGTGTCGCAGACCACCGCGCACACGGCCGGCAAGGCCGCGCGCACCGCCGCCAGCCGCATCGCCGACGCCGTCACCGCGGCCGAGGCCGAGATCGCGCGGCTCGGCGCCGACACGCTGTTCGCCGTCATCAGCCTGCGCGCGGGCAGCCGGGGCGGGAGCCAGACGGCCGAGGCGGTCGTCGACGTGCGGGTCCCGCCGGGCACCACGCCGGGCGAGATCGTCGAGGCCCTGCGCAGGGCCGCCCCCGCCCCGGTGCGGGTGGAGACGCTCCTGGCCACCCCGGCGGTGGCCACCTCGCGCACCAGCGCGCTGGTCAAGGCGTTCACCCGCGCCATGCGGGCCACGACCGGCGCCTCCCCCAGGCTGCTGGCCAAGAAGGGCAGCAGCGACATGAACACGCTCGCCACCACCTGGCAGGGCGTTCCGATGGTGGCCTACGGGCCGGGCGACGCCTCGCTGGACCACACCCCGCACGAGCTCCTGGAGGCGGCCGAGTACCGGCTGGTCACCGCGGTGCTCGGCGAGGCGGTGCGGCGCTGGCTGCGCGACGGCGCGTCCTGCGAGGAGCCCCTGCCGGCCGGCGCGGGCGCCGTGACGACGGGAGAGAGGGGATGAACGAGATCGACCTGGCGCGCGAGCGCGCCCAGCGCGCCCGCGCGAGCGTGGTGGACATGGCGGCGAGCCCGGCGGGCTGCCACCTCGGCGGCAGCCTGTCCGTGCTGGACATCCTGGTCGCCGCCTACACGGTGGCCGAGAGCAGGCCCGGCGTCGAGGTGGTGCTCAGCAAGGGCCACGCCGCCGCCGCGCTGTACGCGGTGCTGCACCAGACCGGCTCCATCGAGGAGGACCCCGCGCCGCGTTACGGCCGGGCCGGCGAGCCGTACACCGGGCACCCTTCCCCCAAGGTGCCCGGGGTGCGCTTCCCCACCGGCAGCCTCGGCCACGGGCTCGCCTACGCGGCCGGCTGGGCGCTGTCGCGGCGGCTGCTCGGCGAGCCGGGCGGCGCCATCGCCGTGGTCGGCGACGGCGAGATGCAGGAGGGCCTGGTCTGGGAGACCCTCCAGATCGTCCAGGCCAAGCGCATCGGCGGCCTCACCGTCGTGGTCGACGTCAACGGCGGCCAGAACGACGGGTACGTGGCCGACATCTCGCCGATGACCGACCTGCCCGCCCGGCTGGCCGCCTTCGGGTTCGACGTGATCGAGGCCGACGGCCACGACATCGAGAAGCTCGCGGCCGTACTGGTCCCCGAGGACCGGCCCAAGGCGGTGCTCGCCGCGACCGTCAAGGGCAAGGGCGTGCCCGCCACCGAGGGCAAGGCCTCCTCCCACTACGTCAAGATCAGCCCGGCCCGCGCCAAGCAGTGGAAGGCGGTGCTCCGATGACGCTCCCCGGACGCGAGGCGTACAAGGACGAGCTGACCGCGCTGGCGGCCGGCGACCCGCGCATCGTCTGCCTGGAGGCCGACCTCGGCGGCCCCTCGCACCCGTTCGCCGAGCGCCACCCCGACCGGTTCTGCAATCTCGGGATCGCCGAGGCCGCCGCGGTGGACATCGCGGTCGGGCTCGCCTCGGCCGGGCTGCGCCCGTTCCTCAGCACGTTCGCCGCCTTCGGCACCTGGCGGGCGGCCGAGAGCGTCAAGCTCGGGCTCGGCTACCAGGGGGCCCCTGTCGTGCTGGTCTGCCCCTACGGCGGGGTGTCCGGCGGCTGGTTCGGGCCCACCCACCACAGCCTGGAGGACCTGGCCGTGGTGCAGAGCCTGCCCGGCGTGCGCATCGCCGTCCCGTGCGGCGAGGCCGAGACCCGGGCGGTCATCCGGGCCGCCGCCGGCGAGGACCGGCCCTGCTACGTGCGGCTGGCGCGCAACGAGCCCTACGAGGCGCCGTTCGAGCCGGCCGGCCGCGGCGAGGCCGGCTGGGTCCGCGGGACCGGCGGCCCCACCTGCCTGGTGTCGGTCGGCGAGAAGCCCGCGCAGCTGTGCGTGGCGGCCACCGAGCGGCGCCCGGACCTCTCGCACGCCCACCTGTGCTGGGTGGACTTCGAGAGCCTGGCGCAGGCCGCCGCCGAGCTGGCGGAATCGGCCCGGCGGCTGGTGGTGGTCGAGGAGCACCGCGCGGCCGGCAGCGTCGCCTCGACGCTGGCGCTGCTGCTGCCCGGGCACGAGGTGCTCAGCGTCAACGCCGGGACGTCGTGGCCGTCGGAGGGCGGCGGCCACGACGACACCCTGGCCTCGCTCGGGCTCACCGTGCCGGCCGTGCTGGCCGCTGCGGACCTGGGCGTTCCCGAGACCGTCACCATCGGCCTGGCGGCCCGCGGCGCGCCCCGCCCCGCGACCGCCTCCGGCACGCCCCACGCCACCACCGCCGGCACCGGCACCGGCACCCCCGGCGCCACGCATGCCCCTACCACTCACAGCCAGGGAGCGACATGACCACGACCGTCCACAAGAGCGCCACCGCCGTCGAGGTGACCCGCCAGACCCTGTCCGACCCGTCGCTGACCAAGCGCAGTCCCGGCGAGGAGTTCGCCTGGGCCGTCTCGCGCGACCGCGAGGGCGGCGACGTCGTCGTCGCGCTCAACGGCTACCTGCCCTCGGCGTTCCCGCTGTTCGCCACCCGTCCCCGCTACACCGTCCGCCACCTGCTGAAGGTGGCGAGCGTCACCGACCGGCCCGCCGCCTACGTCCGCGAGGCCCCCGAGCCGGGGCGGGACGTGCCCGGCAACACCTACGCCAGCACACCGGAGTCGGCGTTCGGGCCGAGCGTCCAGCACGCCGAGCTGACCGACCTGGTGATCGACGTCGCGGTGCCCAAAGGACTCGTCGACGAGCCCGCCCTGCTGGCCGCGTTCGTCGACTACCGCGTGCTGGTCCGCCTGGGCGTGGTGGAGAACGAGTCGCTGCTGCACGGCACCGCCGACGGCAGGATCAGCGGCCTGCTCACCCTGCCCGAGCTGCGCACCGGCGCGTTCGGTGACGACGTCTGCGAATCGCTGACCTCGGCAGCCGCCCGGGTGGAGGACACCGGCGGCTCCTGCGACGGCATCGTCGCCCATCCCGCCCTGTACTGGCGGCTGGTGCGCGACGGCACGCTGAGCAAGCTCACCGAGGTGGGCATCAAGGTGGCCCGCACGCGGATGATGCCCCGCGGGCAGGCACTGCTCGGCGACTTCCGCGCCGCGGTCACGCTGCTCGACCCCGGGGTCTCCTCGCTCACGCTGCGCAGGAACGCCGGGCCCGAGGGCGAGGACGTGGTCAGAGCGCACGCCCGGGCCGGCCTGGCCGTGCACCTGCCCCAGCACTTCCTGCTGCTGTCCCGCCCCTGATCAGAACGGAGGTTCACGCGCGATGACAGACCGACCCAGAGTCCTGTACATCACCGGCTGGCTGCGCAGCGGCAGCACCCTCCTGGGGAACGTGCTCAACGAGCTTCCCGGGGTGCTGCACGCGGGCGAGCTGCATTATCTATGGCAGAACGGGGTGCTGCGGGCGGGTACGAACTCGGTCTGCGGCTGCGGGGAGCAGGTTCGCGCCTGCTCCCTGTGGTCGGCGGTCCTCGCCTCGACCGGCGAAGGCGACCTCGAGGCGGCCCGCCGAGTCACGGCCGCGCAGCGACGGTCGCTGCGCACCCGTCACACGCGGGCCCGGCTGGCCGAGGTGCGCTCGGGCGGCCCCGCGGCCGCCCCGGTGACCGCGGTCCTGGACCGGATGGCCGGCCTCTACCGCGAGCTGGCCGCCCGTGGCGGCGAGCGGCTGGTGGTCGACGGCTCCAAGTACCCCGCCGAGGCCGCGGCCCTGCTGGGACGCGAAGACCTGGACGTGCAGGTGCTGCACGTCGTGCGCGACCCGCGCGCCACCGCCCTTTCGTACCACAAGAGCAAGCAGTACATTTCCCCCATGAGCCCGGCGGCGAGCACGGCCTACTGGACGGCCTTCAACGCGGCCTCCGAACTGGTCGGCTCCGCGGCGGGCGAGCGCTACCTGCGGGTGCGCCACGAGGACCTGGTCGCCGGCCCCGCCGAGGTCGTCGAACGGGTCATCCGGTTCGCCGGGCTGGACGACGCGACGCCGGTCGACGCCGGCGGGACCGTCCACCTGGGCCCCAACCACACCGTCACCGGCAATCCCGACCGGCTGACCCACGGCGCGGTGTCGATCCGCGGGGACGAGCGCTGGCGGACCGAGCTGCCGCCCCGGCACACGGTGACCGCGACCGCCCTCGCCCTGCCCCTGCTGCGCCGCTACGACTACCCGGTGCGGGTGCCGCGCCGTCGCGCCCCGATCGGGAAGGAGAGCCTGAGATGGACCTCGGACTGACCGGGCGGGTGGCCCTGGTCGCGGCGGCGAGCAGCGGCCTCGGGCTCGGCGTCGCCCGCGCGCTGGCCGCCGAAGGCGCCCATGTGTCCATCGCCGCCCGCGACGCCGGGCGCCTGGCCCGCGCCCACGCCGAGGTGGACGCCGCCGGGCCCGGGCGGGTGCTGAGCACCGCCGTGGACCTGCGCCACGACGACGCGGTGGCCGCCTGGGTGGAGCGCACCGCCGAGGAGTTCGGCGCCCTGCACGTGGTCGTGACCAACTCTCCGGGGGTGCCGCACGGCCGCGCCGACGCCTTCACCCCCGGCCAGTACCGGGAGGCCATGGACTCCTCCATGCTCCCGCACATCGCGATGGCGCTGGCCGCGCTGCCGCACCTGAAGGCCGCCGGCTGGGGCAGGATCTTGATGATCACCTCGGAGGCGGTGCGGCAGCCGCTGCCGGGCACCGCCCTGTCGGCGACCGCCCGGCTCGGCCTGCTCGGCTTCGCCAAGGGCCTGGTGCACACCCTCGGCGCGAGCGGCGTCACGGTCAACGTGCTGGCGCCCGGCTGCCATCGCACGCCCGCGTTCGAGACCTTCCTCGAGGCGCGTCTCGCGCACGACAAGGAGACCGCGCTGAAGGAGATCACCTCGGAGATCCCGCTCGGCACGGTCGGCGACCCCGGCGACTTCGGCGCCCTGGCGGCGTTCGTCGCCGGCGAGCAGGCGAAGTTCGTCACCGGGACCGTGCTGGTCGCCGACGGCGGCAACACCAGGGGGCTCGGATGAGCGCGACCATGGTGGACTACCAGCTGGGCCGGCTCGACGCGCTGGAGTCGGAGGCGATCCACGTCTTCCGCGAGGTGGCCGCCGAGTTCGAGCGCCCCGCCCTGCTGTTCTCCGGCGGCAAGGACTCCATCGTCCTGCTGCGCCTGGCCGAGAAGGCGTTCTGGCCGGCGCCGATTCCGTTCCCCGCCGTGCACGTGGACACCGGCCACAACTTCCCCGAGGTGCTCGGCTTCCGCGACCAGCGGGTGACCGAGCTCGGCATGCGGCTGGTGGTCGGCTCGGTGCAGGCGTCCATCGACGCGGGCCGGGTCGCCGAACCGGGCGGCCGGTGGCCGACCCGCAACCGGCTGCAGACCACCACGCTGCTGGACACGATCGCCGGGCACGGGTTCGACGCGGTGTTCGGCGGCGCCCGCAGGGACGAGGACAAGGCGCGGGCCAAGGAGCGCGTCTTCTCCTTCCGCGACGAGTTCGGGCAGTGGGACCCGAAGAACCAGCGGCCGGAGCTGTGGAACCTGTTCAACACCCGCATCCGCAAGGGCGAGCACATCCGGGTGTTCCCGCTGTCCAACTGGACCGAGCTGGACGTGTGGGAGTACATCGCGCGGGAGCGGCTGGAGGTGCCCTCGATCTACTTCGCCCACACCCGGCGGGTGTTCGACCGCGACGGCATGCTGCTCGCCGAGAACCCGCACCTGACCTCCGCGCCGGACGAGCCGGTGTACGAGACGACGGTGCGCTTCCGGACC
This sequence comes from Sphaerisporangium dianthi, assembly GCF_042654065.1. Taxonomy (NCBI): domain Bacteria; kingdom Bacillati; phylum Actinomycetota; class Actinomycetes; order Streptosporangiales; family Streptosporangiaceae; genus Sphaerisporangium; species Sphaerisporangium dianthi. The sequence goes on from NZ_JBHSFP010000035.1 coordinate 24,937, forward strand.
GTGGGCGACATGACCTGCACGGGGGCGGTCTCCTCCGCCGCCGCCGACGTCGAATCGATCATCAAGGAGATCTCGGTCGCCCGGACCACCGAGCGCGGGGCCACCCGGGCCGACGACCGCGCCAGCGAGGCGGCCATGGAGGACCGTAAGCGTGAAGGCTACTTCTGACCCCGGCGAATCGAGCTGACCATGGACATTCTGCGGTTCGCTACGGCCGGCTCGGTCGACGACGGCAAGAGCACCCTCGTCGGCCGCCTGCTGTACGACTCCAAATCGATCTTCGAGGACCAGCTCGACGCGGTGGAGCGGGCCAGCCTGTCCCGCGGCGACGAGCGCATCGACCTGGCGCTGCTCACCGACGGCCTGCGGGCCGAGAGGGAGCAGGGCATCACCATCGACGTCGCCTACCGCTACTTCGCGACGCCGAAGCGCAAGTTCATCATCGCCGACACGCCCGGCCACCTGCAGTACACCCGCAACATGGTGACCGGCGCCTCCACCGCCGACCTGGCCATCGTCCTGGTCGACGCGACCAAGGGCGTGCTGGAGCAGAGCCGCAGGCACGCCGTCCTGCTCAGCCTGCTCGGCGTGCCGCACATCGTGGTGTGCGTGAACAAGATGGACCTGGCCGGCTACAGCAGGGAGGTCTTCGAGCGCATCAAGGACGAGTTCACGGCGTTCGCCGCCAAGCTCACCGCCTCCGACGTGACGTTCGTGCCGGTCTCGGCGCTGAACGGCGACAACGTGGTCGAGCGGTCGATGGAGATGCCCTGGTACGAGGGCGGTTCGCTGCTGCACCTGCTGGAGACGGTGCACATCGCCTCCGACCGCAACCTGGTCGACCTGCGCTTCCCCGTGCAGTACGTGATCAGGCCGCAGTCGGGCGCCCACCACGACTACCGGGGTTACGCCGGCCAGCTCGCGGGCGGGACGCTGCGTCCCGGCGACGAGGTGCTGCACCTGCCGTCCGGGCTGACCACCCGGGTGGTCGCGATCGACACGCTCGACGGGCCGGTGCGGGAGGCGTTCCCGCCGATGTCGGTCACGCTCCGGCTGGCCGACGACATCGACATCTCCCGCGGCGACATGCTCTGCCGTCCCCGCAACGCGCCGGCGGTCACCCAGGACATCGACCTGATGGTGTGCTGGATGGGCGACCAGCCGATGCGGCCGGGGTCCACGCTGGCCGTCAAGCACACCACCCGCACCGCGCGGGCTCTGGTCCGCGACCTGCACTACCGGCTCGACGTGCACACTCTGCACCGCGACCAGGACGCCGGCGTCCTGCGCCGCAACGAGATCGGCCGGCTGAGCCTGCGCGTCACCCAGCCGCTGTTCTGCGACCCCTACTCCCGCAACCGGCTCACCGGCGGGGTCATCCTCATCGACGAGGCGACCAACGCCACGGTGGGCGCCGGCATGATCACCGGCTCCGGCGGGATCGCCTGACCCCATCGCCGGCCGGCCCGGGTGCCGGCGCCGCCCCTCGCGGGAAATGAGTACCGCCCGACACCAATGGAGTAACGCCAGGCATTAACCCGGCACCGCCGCATTTCGTACCGTCGGTCTCGTCAACGACGTGCCCGCATGTTCCCCCCGCTGAAACAGCACTGGAAGGAGCTCCGATGCCGACCTTACGACCGTCGGATCTTGATACTCTCGCCACCGCCGTCGTGGACTCGATCGCGGTCGCCCTCGACCCCGACGCGCCCCAGTCGGGCCTGTACTACTGGGAGTGCGCCCGCCCGTTCACCGGCGCGGTGGTGGAAGCCGTCCGTGACGCCGACGACCTTGTCATCAGGGAGCTCGGGCGCGCCCTGATCGCCGAACCCTCCGACCCCGGCCGGTACGCCGACCTGCGTGAGGCCCTCAAGGCGCCCGAGGCGCAGGGGCCGGCCCTGGACCGCATCTTCGACCTGGCCTGGGAGTCGGAGTGCAACAACCGCCTGGGCCACCACATGGGAGCCGCCTACACGGCCAAGGAGGGCGCGGTCACCGTAGACGACCTGCGCACCCTGCCGCCGGGGCCCGGCCTGCCGCCCGGCGCCGACCCCGAGGTGCTCATCGTCGTGCCGTTCCGCGACCGCGACACCGGCGGCGCCCGCCTGCGCAACCTGCTGGCCTGCCTGCAATCTCTGCGCGACCAGTCCTTCGCCCGTGACCGCTACCAGGTCACGGTCGTGGAGTCCGACTCGTTCCCGCGCTGGCGCGACGTCATCGAGCCCTACGCCGACAACTACCTGTTCGCCCCGAAGGCGGACACCTTCAACAAGTCGTGGGCGGTCAACGCCGGAGTGGTCAACTCCCCCGGCCGCTCGGAGGTCGTCGCCATCCTGGACGCCGACGTGCTCGCCGACCGTGACTTCGTCGCCCGCAACGCGGCCCGGTTCGAGCGGCCCGGCACGATGGGGCACCTGACCTACCGCAACATGCTGTGCCTGGACACCCCGTCCAGCCAGCGCGCGATCAGGGAGCGGCTGTGGGGCGGCGCCGGCGAGCCCGACCTGGACCGGCTGCGGGGCTACACCCTGCGCCGCGGGCCCGGCTGCTCGCTGTGGGTGCGCACCAGCGCGTTCCACCGCGTCGACGGCATGGACGAGCGCTACGAGGGCTGGGGCGGCGAGGACATCGACTTCAACTACCGCTTCGACTTCGCCAACGCCTACGACAGCTACCCCGACACACTGCTGCACCTGCGCCACCCCCCGGCGTCGGCGCTGCGCGAGGACGGCGAGCTGACCAACGCGCACATCCCGCCGCTGAGCTGGAAGCCCGAGGAGCCGATCGGGCGCATCGACCGCTTCGCCGCCGGACTCGACGGCGGAACGCGGGACGCCAAGGCCCCTGAGGCGGTGGAGGCGGCGTGACCATCATCCAGGACCTCGCCGCCACCGCCGGAGCCGGAGCGGGAGCGGGAGCCGGCCGCACCCTCGGCACCGACCGCATCGACCGCAACCTCGACCTGGCCGGCAAGCTGTTCCAGCGATCCATCTACCCGAGCGCCGCGGAAGTCGCGCAGGGACGCAGGCTGAGCTCGCCGCTGGTGGTCGACCTCGACCCGACGACGCTGTGCGACCTGGCCTGCCCCGAGTGCATCAGCGCCGGAGTGCTGCACAAGGGCCAGCTCTCGCGCGACCGCATCGTGGAGCTGGCGCACGAGCTGGCGGCCTCCAGCGTCAAGGCGGTGATCCTGATCGGCGGCGGCGAGCCGCTCATGCACCGGTCGATCGGGACCATCATGACGATCCTGCACGAGGCGGGCATCCAGCTCGGGCTGGTCACCAACGGCACGCTCATCGGCCGATACATCGACCAGATCGCCGAGATGGTGTCCTGGGTGCGGGTGTCGATGGACGCCGGCACGATGGAGACCTACGACAAGTTCCGGCCGAGCCGCCGCAAGACCAGCGTCTTCCCGACGATCCTCGACAACATGCGGGCGCTGGCCGAACGCAAGCGCGGCGCGCTCGGATACTCGTTCCTGCTGATGCAGCGCCGCGACGCCGACGGCAACGTGGTCGACACCAACTACCACGAGGTGTACGACGCGGGCAGGCTCGCCAAGGAGCTGGGCTGCGACTACTTCGAGCTCAAGGCGATGCTCGACGACGACCACTTCACGGTCAACCAGGCGCCCGCCGACGTCGCTCTGGTGGAGGAGCAGGTGGCCCGCCTGCGCGAGTTGGAGGACGGCTCGTTCCACCTGCTCGGCTCGTCCAACTGGGAGACGGTGCGCCACGACCACGACCCGGTGCAGCCCAAGGAGTACACCACCTGCAAGGTGGCCGAGCTGCGGACGACGGTGACGCCGAACGGCGTGTTCGTCTGCCCCTACCACCGGGGCAACGAGAAGGCCAGGCTCGGCGACATCAACGAGATGTCCTTCGCCGAGCTGTGGGAGAAGGCGGACACCACCGTCGTCGACCCCAGCACGGACTGCCGGTTCCACTGCGCGCGGCACCAGACCAACCTGGAGATCGCGGCGCTGCCGGGCAGGGGACGCCCGGTGGAGCTGTCCGACGACTTCGACCCCTTCATCTAGGGCGGCGGGAATGCGCATCGCGGTGATCGGAGCGGGGCCCGCGGGCCTCACCAGCGCCAAGCAGGCGCTGGAGGCGGGACATGACGTCGTGGTCTTCGAGAAGCACGACGACGTGGGCGGTATCTGGAACCCGGCGTCCCTGGGCGCCTACGAGGGCGTCAGGATGCAGACCTCGCGGTCGGGCTTCCCGTTCTCCGACTTCGCCCCGGAGCCGCACGGCGACTTCCTCACCGTGGCCGAGGTGCACGACTACCTGCGCGGTTACGCCGAGCGGTTCGAGGTGGCGCCGGTCATCCGGTTCGGGCACGAGGTGACCCGGGTGGCCGGCGGCGAGGGGAACTGGCGTGTCACGGCCGTGTGCCGGGGCGTGCCGGTCACGGCCCGGTTCGACGCGGTCATGGTCGCCAGCGGCGAGCTGTGGCGGCCGAGGGTGCCGCCCGGCGCGCCGGAACCGCCGCGCGGCGTCCGCGTGCTGACCGCCAAGGACTACCGGCGCCCGGACGCGTTCCGCGGTCTGCGCGTGCTGGTGGCCGGCGGCGGGGTGAGCGGGGCCGACATCGCCTCCGAACTGGTCGGGCACGCGGCGGCCGTCGACTGGGCGGTGCGCCGCAAGGCGCTGTTCCTGCCGCGCGACTGCGGCGGCCTGCCCAACGACATGCTGTTCTCCTACATCGGCCGGGTCGCCATGGAGGAGATGTCCTACGCCGCCTACCTGGAGTGGCTCGAGCGGCTGCTGCCCGAGTACATGGGCATGTACCGCGCGACGGGGCTGCTGCCCGACAGCGGCTTCCACGGCGCCGTGCACGTGAACGAGAAGATCGTGCCGCACGTGCACCGCGGCGACGTGCGGGCCCGGGCGGCGTTCGAGCGGTTCGACGCCGACGGCCGCGTCGTCTTCGCCGACGGCACCGATGACCGGTACGACGTGGTGATCATGTGCCTCGGTTACCAGATGCCCGATTACGGGTTCATCGAGGGCTTCCGCCGCGAGGAACTGTACGAGCACTTCTTCTGGTACCGGGACCCCACCCTGGTGGTGGTCAACACGCCGGTGGACACCGACGCGTTCGGCACGGCCTGCCCGTACTTCGAGGCCATCGCCGGATGGGCGCTCGCCGTCCTGTCGGGCAAGGCCGAGCTGCCCGGCCGGGAGGAGATGGCCGCCTGGTGCGAGCGGCACATGGGCGCGCTCCACGACCGGCGCTACTACGACTGCTGGCTGGAGACGGTCCGCATCGGCCTGGCGAGCGGCGCGCTGCCCGACCCCGCCACCCACTTCGCGGACTACTGGCGGCTGGTGTCCGGTCTCGTCGACCCGGCGAACCTTCGTCCCGGCGCGCGGACCGACCTGCCCGCGCCCTTCGACGAGCTGTTCGACCTGGCGGAGCTGAAGCATCGGGTCCTGGCCTGGCTGCCCCGGCCGGCGCTGGACGCGCTGCTGACGTCCGGGCAGATCGACGCCGCCGACCATCTCGGAGCGCTGGGCGTCCCGCCGTCGCGTCGCGTCGCCCCGTCGCTGCCCTACCGCCAGCGTCCCGGCACGGACCCCGTCCCGTCCCTCCCGCGGGCGGACGCCGCCCGGTCCCGCCTCCCGACGGACGCCGTCTAGCCCCCGCCCTCACCCAAGGAGACGATGTGTATTCCACGAAGAGCAGCGGCCTGGGGATCTTCAGGGACGGCGCCGTCACCCGGCTCGCGGGCGCCACCGCCGCGATCGGAGTGGGGGGCGCGATGGTGGTGCCCACCGTCAGCCTGTTCCTGTCCGACGCCGTGGGCGCCACGCCGCTGATGATCGGGGCGTTCATCGCCGGGCGCGCCATCGCGGAGATCTGCACCGACCTGTCGGTCGGAGTGCTGTCGGACCGCGTCGGCAACCGCAGGATCGTGCTCGGCGTGTGCGCCATGTTCGCGGCGGGGGGCGCGCTGTGCTACCTGCTGCTGCGCGACTACTGGCTGCTCCTGCTCACCTCCGCGGTGATGTTCGGGCTCGGCGGCGCCACCTTCCCGCAGATGTTCGCCTACACCCGCGAGCTCGCCGAGACCCGCGGCCACGGGGTGACGTTCTTCAACTCGGCGCTGCGGGCGGTCACCTCGCTGGCCTGGATCATCGGCCCGCCCCTCGCGTTCGGGCTGATCGCGATACGCGGGTTCGAGACCCTGTACGGGGTCGCCGCCGTGCTCTACGCCATCGGCGGGCTCATCTGCTTCCTGGGGCTGCCGAACACCGACCGGCGGCCGCCCCCCGGCGCGGACAGCGCCGCGGCGATCATCGCCTCCGACGCCTCGGAGACCGGCGGCGCCGAACCTGCGGCGGCCGCGCCGCCGCGCGACTCGCGCAACCCGTTCGCCGGGATGACCCCGAAGGTCATGGCGCTGCTCGTCACGATCGTGCTGCTGCTGGCCGTCAACGCCATGTACCAGTTCGACATCGCGCTGTACATCACCAAGGACCTGGGGATGGACAAGGGATTCACCGGCCTGGTCCTCGGGCTCGGGTCGGCGCTGGAGATCCCCGCGATCATGTACATCGGCGCGAAGGCGGACCGCATCGGCCACTGGCGGGTGGTCATGGGCGCCGCCGTCTGCGCCACCCTGTTCTTCTGCGCGATGCCCTTCGCGACGTCCAAGCCGGCGCTGCTGCTGCTGCAGGTGCCCAACGCCATCTGGACGGCCATCGCGCTCAGCATCCCGGTCACCATCCTGCAGGACTCCATGCCCGACCGTCCCGGCGTCGCCTCCTCGCTGTACTCCAGCGCGTTCAAGGCGGGCATGTTCCTCGGCGGCATCGTCGCCGGGCTCGTCGCCCAGTACGTCGGCTTCACCAACGTCTTCTGGGCCTGCGCCGCACTGTCCGCCGCGGCGCTCCTCTCCGTCGTCCTTAGGAGAAACGCATGAACAGCACGCCGACGTGCACCGTCATCATCCCGACGTACAATAGGGCCGAGCTGCTCGCCCACACGCTGAACTCGCTCACCCGGCAGACCCCGGACGCCGGCCGCTTCGAGGTGCTGGTGGTCGACGACGGGTCCAGCGACGACACCGCCGCCGTCGTCGAGTCGTTCAAGGACCGCCTCGACCTGCGGTACTTCTACCAGGAGGACCGCGGCTACCGGGTGGCCAAGGCCCGCAACGTGGGCATCGCGCACGCGCGCGGACCGGTGTGCGTCTTCGTCGACTCCGGCGTCCTGCTCGCCTCCGGCTGCATCGCGGCGCACCTGGCCGAGCACGCGGCCCGTTCCGGCCCGGTGGCGGTGGTCGGCTACGTGTACTGCTTCAACGAGGGCAACGAGGACGGCGCCCAGATGCTGCGCGTCATCGACGCGGGCAACCCCGACGCCACCATCGGCATGCTGCGCGCCAAGGAGCAGTGGCTGGACATCCGCGAGGACTTCTACGCCTTGTACACCGACGACTTCTCCGGCCAGCCGGCCCCATGGCTGGTCTACTGGACGTGCAACGTGTCGGCGCCCACCGGCCTGCTGCGCGAGATCGGCGGGTTCGACGAGTGGTTCACCAGCTGGGGCGGCGAGGACGTCGAGATCGGCTACCGGCTGCACCGCGGGGGCGCCGAATTCGTGCTCGGCCGTGAGGCGGCCTCCATCCACCACCCGCACGACAAGGACTACGACGCCAACGTCAGCGGCGCGCTCGGCAACTACGAGTACATCGCCAAGAAGTTCGACACCCCGATCACCCGCCTGCTCGTCGGCAACCACTTCTTCCTGATCAACGACCTGGTCCGCGAGCGCGGCCTGCCCTCCTGCGAGGAGTACCTGGCCGGCGGGGCCGTGCCGGAGCCGGAGGAGACGGCGCAGGCGCCGAGGCTGCCCCTGCTCGAGCAGGCGGAGCTCGTGAGCGCCCGTGCGCGGGCCGCGCGCGAGCGGTCCCAGGTCAAGGTGGTGGAGCATGCGCACTGACCCGGCGGCGCGCGAGAAGGTCCTCGTCTTCGCGCCACACCCCGACGACGAGGTCATCGCCTGCGGCGGCGCCATCGCGGCGAAGGCCGCGGCCGGCGCCCACGTCGTCATCGTCTTCGCCACCGACGGGTCGCGCTCGCACAGCGCCGTGCTGGGCATCGACGCCGACCCCTCGCCCGCGGAGCTGGCGGTCGTCCGGCGCAAGGAGGCCGAGTCCGCGGCCAAGGCTCTCGGCGCCGACCCCGGCGAGGTGGTGTGGCTCGGACACACCGACACCCTGCTGTCCGCGTCGTCGGACGCCTTCCGCGCGCAGGTGCTCCGCCTGCTGGCCGAGCACCGGGACGTGACGGAGGTGTACCTGCCGCACGACGTGCGCGAGCTGAACGCCGACCACCGGCTGACCGGAGAAGGCGTCATCGCCTGCCTGGCCGAGCTCGGCCTCGCGCCGCGCCTGCGCAAGTACGTGGTGTGGGACGAGGACACCGAGGCCGCGTTCGAGTTCACCAACCGGGCCGCGCCGCACCGCGAGCCCTCCCCCACCGAACGGCTGGTCAGCGTGGACATCACGCCGTGGACGGCGCGCAAGCTCGACGCGCTGGAGGAGCACCGCACCCAGGTGACGCTGTACTCCCGGGCGCAGACCCGCACGGTGGTGCCCGAGCCGTTCCTCGCACGCCTGCGCGCCAAGCGCACCGAGGAGTTCTGGATCGACGAACCCGGGGAGGACGCGTGACCGAGACACCCGTGACCGGCGGATCCGTGACCGGGACACCCGCGGCGCGGACCCCCGTGCCCGCGCACCGGTCAGCCGAGGACGCGGCGCCCGCGGACCGGGCGAAGGACGCGGCGGCGCCGGCCGGGCTGCCCTACTTCCCGGAGTGGCCGCGCGTGCGGTCGGCGTACGGGCGGGACCCGGAGATCGAGGAGCGCGTCGAAGGCATCGTCGCCCAGATGACGCTGGAGGAAAAGCTCGGCCAGATGATCCAGCCCGAGCTGGCCGAGCTGACCGTCGAGGACGCCCGCACCTACAAGATCGGCTCGGCGCTGAACGGGGCCGGCATCTGGCCGGGCGGCGACCGGCACGCCGACGTCAAGAAGTGGGTCGAGACCGTCGACGCGTACTGGGAGGCCGTCGAGGAGGCGTACGCCGACCGCCCGTTCCGCGTCCCGTTCATGTGGGCCACCGACGCGGTGCACGGCCACAACAACGTGTACGGGGCGACCATCTTCCCGCACAACATCGGCCTGGGCGCCGCCCGCGACCCCGGCCTCGTGCGCAGGATCGGCGAGGCCACCGCCCGCGAGATCGCCGCGACCGGGATGGACTGGACCTTCGCCCCGACGGTCGCCACGCCCAGGGACCGCCGGTGGGGACGGTACTACGAGGGGTACTCCGAGGACCCCGAGGTCGTGTACGCCTACGCGCGCGCGATGGTGAGCGGGCTGCAGGGCGCCGCCGGGGGTTTGGCGACCGACGCGCACGTCATCTCGACGATCAAGCACTGGGTCGCCGACGGCGCCACCTTCGAGGGCGTGGACCGGGGCACGGCCCGCTGCGAGGAGGACCTGCTCCGCAACATCCACGCGATGGGGTTCATCTCCGCCATCGAGGCCGGCGCGCAGGCGGTCATGGCCTCCTTCAGCGGCTGGTCAGGCCCGGCCAACTACGACCACACTCCCGGCCGCCCCGTCGCCTACAACCACAAGATCTGCGGCAGCCGCTACCTGCTGACCGACGTCCTGAAGGACGCGATGGGCTTCGACGGCATCGTGATCAGCGACTGGGACGCCCACGCCGAGGTGGCCGGCTGCACCATCGGGGACGCCGGTTACGCGATCAACGCGGGGCTCGACGTGCTGATGGTCGCCGGGCGCGACGCCTGGCAGTCGGTGTACCGCACGGCCCGCGAGCAGGTGCTGTCCGGCGTCATCCCCGTCGAGCGCGTCGACGACGCCGTGCGGCGCGTGCTGCGGGTCAAGATGCGGGCCGGACTGTGGGACAAGCCGCGCCCGCGCGAGCGGTCGCTGGCCGGCGAGGCGCCTGTGCTCGGCCACGAGGACCACCGGGCGCTGTCGCGCGAGGCCGTCCGCAAGTCGCTGGTGCTGCTGAAGAACGCGGGCGGCGCGCTGCCGCTGTCCCCCGCGTCGCGGGTCCTGGTGACCGGCAGCGCCGCCGACGACATCAGCAAGCAGGCAGGCGGCTGGACGCTGAGCTGGCAGGGCAACGACGTCGCCCTGTCCGACCTGCCCGGCGCCACGACGCTCGCCATGGCCGTGGCCTCGGTCACCGGCGAGGACCGGTGCGAGGTGGACCCCTACCTGGAGCACGCCGACCCCGCCGGCTACGACGTGGCGGTGGTCGCGATCGGCGAGGACGCCTACGCCGAGATGCGCGGCACGATCAAGCCGTGGGGGACGCTGGAGTACTCCCGGCTCAAGCAGTCCTACGCCCGCGACCTCGCGACCCTGCGCAGGCTCCGCGAGGCCGGGGTGCGGGTGGTGACGGTCCTGTTCACCGGGCGGCCCCTGTACGTCACCGAGGAGATCAACCTGTCCGACGCGTTCGTGGTGGCCTGGCTGCCCGGCACCGAGGCGACCGGGATCACCGACGTGCTGTTCACCGGGCAGGACGGCGAACCGGCCCACGACTTCCAGGGCCGGCTCACCTTCAGCTGGCCGCGCAGGAAGCGGTCGATGAGCGTCAACCGCATCCCGCCGCACATCCCCCGGTACCGGGTGCCGGCGGAGGAGCTGTCCCCTGAGGGCGAGCACGAGCCGCTGTTCCCCTACGGGTTCGGGCTCTCCCTGCACGACACCGGCACGGCCGCCGACCCCGGCGTCCTGCCGCCGGACCAGGAGCCCCCGCCGCCGCCCGCCCCCCCGGCGCACGGCCCTCTGGAGGTGTTCGGCCCCCGCGCGCAGGGCGCGTACCGGCTGCGCATCGGCGGGCACAACACCTGGTCGCGGGAGGACATCTCCTCAGAGCGGCCCACCGACACGCTGGTCGTCCGCGCCGAACCCGTCGAGGACCCCGGCCGGCCGGGCGCGGTGTCGCTGCGGTTCAAGGGGTACGTGGCGTTCGTCTACGCGCAGGCCCCGGGAGGGCCGCCGCGTGACCTGCGCGGCTACCGCGAGGCCGGCGGGCGTCTCGCGTTCGACGTGCGGGTCGTCGAGGCTCCCGACCTCCCGCTGTACGTGGCCTGCCACGACGACTACCCCGCCCAGCCCGGGCTGGACCTCGCGCCGTCCCTGCGCGCGCTGCCCGCCGGGACCTGGACCACCATGGAGGTGCCGCTCGCCGACCTCGAACGCATCGGCCTGGACCTGCGCCACGTGGACGTGCCCTTCATGCTCTACACCGAGGGCCGGACCGTCGTGGAGATCGCCGAGGTGCGCTGGCTGACCTGACCCGCGGACGGCGGGAGCGTCCCCGCTCCCGCCGTTCACCGTTCCCCCGCCGGAGCGCACACCTTCCATCCGCCCGCTTCCCTCCGGAAGTGGAGCGTCGAGACCGACCTTGACCTGTGGGTGACGCGGGCGCTGGCGACGTCGCCGGCGACCTGGATGTCGGAGATGCGGATCGACACCGTGCCTCGCCCCGACACCACTCGGTGGTTGTCCGGATCGTAGTCATCGTCCTGGACGACGCCGCGCGCCTCTTCCGCGCAGAGCAGCCCGATGATCCGGGCCTGGTCCTCCCGGGCCACAGCGACCGCGAAGTTCTCCGTCAGCCGGCGGATCGTCGCCTCGTCGCCTCCGGCCCGGCCGGCGACCAGGTAGACCGCGATGCCCGCCGCGCCGGCGACGAGCAACCCGGCCGCCGCCACGATGAGCGGCCAGGGCCTTCCGCGCCCGGCCGGCGATATAGGCGTCCGGCCCGCGTCCTCGGGTCCGTAGGTCACTCCTCGCACCCCCTGTGACTTCCCGGGCGAAAAGGCCTCGCGCGTCCGAGACTAATCCCGCCGATGACGTTGTCAACAGCGAGCGATCGACGCCTTCCCCGAGTTGATTCCGCGAGATACCATGCGGAAAATCGTGCGGGACTTCAATGGACGGTTGAAGGAGTGCGGTGAATATGAGGTCGAGGCCGGGAAAATTACGCCGCCTGACCGCACTCGTGACATCGGCCGTCCTCTATGCCGCCCTGCTCTCCCCCGTCTCGCCGGCGGTCGCCGAGGCGCCGCCACCGGCCCGCCTTTGCGCGGCGCAGACGGCCACGTTGCTGGCCTTCAAAGCGCGGGTGGCCGCCCACAATGCCAAGCCGCACCATTTCCTGCTGCCGAGGCAGGCGGCGGCCTACAGCGCCTACAACGCCGAAGCGGCGAGGCTCAGGGCGGAACAGCCCGGGATCGTGGCGAGGCTGCGCGCCTGCATCGACGCGATGCTCGTGCTCGCGGACGGCAAACCGAACTCTCCGGCCGTCCCGACACCGACCAAGAGGGCAGAGAAAAGGATCGCCGACGCGCTGAACAAACTGCCCGCCGGCTGGAGGCCGCCGCCCCCGCCCGCGCGCGGGAAGAACTGGGAGGTGCCCGCACCATTGCAGCCGCTGTACCTGGCGCTGCGATCGCACAATCCGCGCGAGATGGGCGCCGCCGCCCTCCAGGGCCGGCTGCCGCCGGTGCCCGGCTCGCGAGATCCGGCGTACCCCCCGTCTTCCGGCATGACCATCGGAGGGCTTACCCCAGACCACATCAATCCATTGGCTCAGGTCATCCAGATGCCGGGCTTCACGGAACTCACCCCCAGGAACATGTTCCTCATGGCGCACGCGCCGATCAACTTGCAATGGATGTCGTACAAGGCGAACTTGTCGAAATCATCGCGCAGCGTGCTCGGCATGTCCGATGTCTCCCCCGCGTGGAAGGCTCTCCAGGTCCAACTGGAAGACCGGACCCGACGCAGGCTGCAAGATATCATCGACAAGCTGCTGAAAAGCCAGGGATAGGAGCGGAGCCTGATGACACGGGCCGGCCTCGCCGAGATCGCCGAGACGGTGGCGGGACTGGCGCTGACCTTCGTCGAACCCGGCTCCGCCGAGGTGACCCGATTCCCCGAATCGTGGCGGCCGATCGCCCGGTCATCCGACCCGGCACACCGTCACCGGTCGGCCCTGGCATTGTGGAGCCGGGAGTTCCTCGATCTGGTCCCCCGGTTCGCCGGCGCATTGGAGACGCGCTTCTTCGACGTCCGGGCCGGCGTCACCGGCGACCGTCCCGTCCTGGTCTACGTCGCCGAGGCGGAGGACGGCGGGTACGTCTCCTGGATCGGCTACGATCCGCGTGACTTCGGCGAACCGCCGCCATTCTGGGAGAGCTTCCCCGGGCCGCTGCGGGTGTTCCTCCGCGAGGTCCACGCCGGCTTCGTCTCGGGAAGGCAGGCCGCGTTCGGCCCCGCCCGGCCGGTCTCCATGGACACCCTGGCGAACCTGGCCGACTACCCGGACGGCGTCCCCGGCTGGGAGGACGCCGAGATGTCCACGACCCGGCTGGTGCAGATCGCCACGGACGGCGGCCACCTGTACTACTGCCTGTCCCCCGACCTCTCCCCAGGAGAGATCGCCCTGATCTATGAGGGCGACATCGACCGGCAGGACTTCAGCGCCCAGCTGGACGAGCTCATGATGTCACGACTGGAGGACCCCGGGTGACCATGACCCGCGAGGGCACCGGCGGCGGCCGGCCGGTGACGCACCGCCCCGGTCCGGCGAACGCGGATATCGGTGAATCCGGGGAGGTCACCCTCATGGCGCATATCCGGGCCGCACTCCATCTCGATTCTTCCCATCCGGCCGTTTAACATTTACGCCCGGACAAGTCAAAGCCGAATGTCGCTTACGTTTGCGAGCCGGGGCACATAGGGTTGTCGGCGAGATCGACGAAGGGATGTACGGGTGCCTGCGGAAAGCGGGATCTGTTAGTGCGCACCCTGAAGATCCTCCTGGCGGAGGACGTCCACATGGTGCGTGGAGCGCTAGTGGCCCTGCTCGAACTGGAGCCCGATCTGACCGTCGTGGCACAGCTCGACCGGGGTGACACGATCGTGTCCGCCGCCATGGAGCACCGGCCGGACGTGGCGATCATCGACATCGACCTGCCGGTCGTCGACGGCCTCACCGCGGCCGAACTGCTGCACAAACAACTGCCGTCCTGCCGCACGCTCATCCTCACCAGCCTCGGCCGGCCCGGCACCGTGCGCCGCGCGCTCGCCGCCCACGTGTCCGGGTTCCTGCTCAAGGACGCCCCCGCCGACCAGCTCGCGGGGGCGGTGCGCAGCGTGGCCGCCGGCAAGCGCGTCATCGACACCCAGCTCGCGCTCAGCGCCTGGGACGTGGGCGACAACCCGCTCTCGGAACGCGAGCTGCAGGTGCTGCGCATGGCCGCCAAAGGCGCCGAGGCCCCCGAGATCGCCGCCACCCTCCACCTGTCCTCCGGCACCGTGCGCAACTACCTGACGACCATCGTCATGAAGCTCAACGCCCGCAACCGGGTGGACGCCATCCGCATAGCCACCGAAGCCGGCTGGGTCCCCTGACCCCCGCCCACCGGTCCCGGCCGGCCGCACTGCCCCCGCGCCGGCGCGGGCCCCGCTGACACCTCAGGCATCCGATACCGTCAGGCGCCGCGCGGCGACCCCGGCCCCGTCGTCGCGCATCGCGGCGGCGACGGTCCGGGCGCGCTCCGCCACATCGGGCTGGAGAGCCCGGCCGAGGGCCGTGGTCAGCGAGTCGGTGGTCGGCGCGCCGGGCGCGTGCGCGGTTCCGATCCCGAGGTGGCCGACCCGTTGTGCCCAGTAGGGCTGGTCGTAGTGCTGGGGCACGACGACCTGCGGTGCTCCGGCTCGCGCGGCCGCCGTCGTGGTGCCCGCCCCGCCGTGGTGGACGACGGCGGCGACCCGCGTGAAGAGCGCCTGCTGGTCGACCTCCCCGATGGACAGGCAGTCGGGCAGCTCGTCCACCAGGGACAGGCCGGTCCAGCCGCGGGACACGATCGCACGGCGTCCGAGGGCGCGGGCGGACTCGATCATCACCTTGCCGGCGCCTTCTGGGGCTCGAACGCTGCCGAAGCCGAAATAGACGGGTGGTTCGCCCGCGTCGAGGAACGCCTCCAGTTCGGAGGACAGCGGACGCCGGTCCGCCAGGATCCAGGCGCCCGTCTGCACCACACCGGGGTCCGCCGGCTCGGGCCAGGGCCCGAGCACCGGGTCGGCGGCCAGCCAGGGCCGGTCGGTGACGATGTGGCCGCGCACGTCTTCGACCGGGGCCAAGCCGGCCGATGCCCGGTGGGAGTTGAGAGCGGCGCCGACGGTGTCGTTCCAGCGTCGCGCGTCCTTCGCCCACAGGGTGCGGTTGCCGGCCGTTCCAAGCGCCGGCGCCTGACCCCAGATGGGGATCGGCGCGTGGTGCGGGGAGGGTAGGGTCGCCGGGCAGTAGCTCGCGTAGACGTAGGCGATCCCCATCTGCTCCGCCACCGATCGAGCCGCGATCGACATGGCTCCGCCTCCCACGATGACGTCGCAGCCTTCGGCCGCCGCCGGGATCGTGGCGAACTGGACGGCGACCGTGCCTTCGAGCATCTGGCGCCGTTGCTCCAGCGTGGGCGGGGTCGGCACCACGCGCGGACCGGCCGACGCCGTCTGGCGCACCTCGGGCCCGATGGGCACGAAGGGGACCTCGAGGGCGCCGAGCAGGTCGCGGAAGTCGGGGGGCGCGCACACGCGGACCTCATGCCCGAGCGCCCTCAGCTCCACCGCCAGCGCCACCAGTGGCTGGACATCGCCCCGCGACCCGATCGTGGACAGCAGTACGCGCATCAAGACTCCTTCTGCGACGGCCACGGCCACGGCCCGGCCGGCCGCACCGTGAACGTGAGCCCACGCCTTCTACCTGCGGCGCCGCGGCTCACGGCCCCGTATTCTGGGCCACCACCAGGGCCTTGCGGCAAGTCCCCCTCTCCGCTATACGTTGAAGTGGGAAAGAGGACGGCGCGCTGGGTGACGCCCGTCACGGGCATGCCACCATCAGGCGCTTCAGGCGATCAGCAAGGTCTTTCCGGTCGTGGCGC
This sequence comes from Sphaerisporangium dianthi, assembly GCF_042654065.1. Taxonomy (NCBI): domain Bacteria; kingdom Bacillati; phylum Actinomycetota; class Actinomycetes; order Streptosporangiales; family Streptosporangiaceae; genus Sphaerisporangium; species Sphaerisporangium dianthi. The sequence goes on from NZ_JBHSFP010000035.1 coordinate 40,959, forward strand.
GCGACTCGATGGCCTGGTGGGCCTTCGCGGCCTCGGCCAGCGGGTAGGTCTGGCCGATGACGGGGCGCAGCGTCCCGGCCGCCGCGAGGGCGAGCGCCTCCTGCGTGAGCGCGCGCGTCTCGGCGGCGCTCGGCGGGGCGCCGGAGACGACCTCCACTCCCTCACCGGGCCGGGTCCAGGCGCCGCCCGCCATTCCGTAGACGCGGGCGCGCCCTCCGGCCCGCACGGCGGTCATGGCCTGTGCGCCGATCGGCCCGCCGACGCCGTCGAAGACCAGGTCGACGCCCGTTCCACCGGTCAGCTCGACCACATGGCCCTCCCAGCCGGGCCGGGTGTAGTCGACGTGGGCCACCGCGCCGAGAGAGGTGACCAGCTCCTCCTTGCCGGGCCCCGCCGCGCCGATCACCTTGGCGCCCGACTCTGCCGCCAGTTGGACGAGCAGGGTGCCGACGCCGCCTCCGGCCGCCTCGACCAGCACCCATTCGCCGGGCTGGACCTCCGCCTGCCGGTGCAGCATCACCGCCGTACGGCCGTCGGCCAGCAGCGCCACCGCGTCGCGCAAGGTCACCCCCGCCGGGACGGCGACCGCGTCCTGCGCCCGCGCCACGGCCAGCTCGGCGTAGCCGCCGGCGCCCCCCGTCGTCGTCACCACGGTCGTCCCCAGCAGACGCGGGTCGACGTCCGTTCCCACGGCCCGCACCTGACCGCCGACACCGTTGCCCGGAACGCGCGGCAGGTCCGGCCGCCCCATCACCGGCGGGGCGTTCCCGGCCCGCACCTGCGTCTCGACGAACGTGATGCTCGCGTACTCGACCGCCACCAGCACCTGGCCGGGTCCCGGCGCCGGGTCCTCGACCTGTGTGAGCCGCAGAACCTCCGGCCCGCCGAACCGTTCCATCACCACAGCCCGCACGATCGCCGTCCTCTCCCCCGCAAGTGCGTCGTCATGGCCATGACCATGACCGGAACGCCATCCGCCCCGATCCGGCGGCGGCACGCGCCAGCATGCAACATGAACCTGAGTTCAGGTCAACCGCCCGACCGGGGCCATGGGGTTATGGGGCTATGGGCTATGGGGCTATGCGGAGAGGGCTTCGTAGGCGGCCGTGGCGATGCCGAGGCCGCGAGTGTCCCCGAGCGTGCCGCTGAGCATGCGGTTCATCATGTACGCCACCGTCAGGCGCGCGTCGAGGTCGTTGATGACCAGCGAACCGCCCCATCCGCCCCAGAAGCAGGTGCGCGGGTTCGGGAACTGGCCGCCGTCCAGGCCGTATCCCATCCCGTAGCGCATCGGCGCGCCGAGGAGGCTGTCGGTGCCGCTGAACTGCTCCTCCAGGGCGCGCTCGCAGCCGCTCGGCGACAGCAGCCGCACCCCGCGCGCCGTCCCGCCGTTCGCCAGCACCGACTGCACGGCGCCGACCGAGCGGGCGTTGCCGTGCCCGTTGGCGGCCGGGATCTCGGCGCGCCGCCACGCGGAGGTGTTGGCGACCTCGGCCCGCACCGGAGGGTTCCCGGATTCTTCGCCCGCGTCGCCCGCCGACGGCGGCGGCGGGATGATCGGCGAGACGCGGTGGTCGTGCTCGGCCGGCAGCCCGATGTGGAAGTCGGCGCCGAGCGGCCCGGCGACCTCCTCGGCGAAGAAGGTGCCCAGAGTGCGGCCGGTGACCCGGCGGACGACCTCGCCGACCAGGAATCCCTGGGTGAGCGCGTGGTAGCCGGCCTTGGCGCCCGGCTCCCAGCGGGGGAACTGCCCGGCCAGCCGCGCCGTGGCCTTCGGCCAGTCGTAGAGGTCTTCGACCGCCATCGGCTCGTCCCAGGTGGGCAGACCCGCGGTGTGGGAGAGCAGGTGCCGGACCTCGACGCGTTCCTTGCCCGAGGCGGCGAACTCGGGCCAGTACTTGGCGACCGGCGCGGCCAGGTCGAGATCGCCGCGGTCGGCGAGGATCAGCGCGCACAGCGCGGTCATGGTCTTGGTGGTGGACCACACGTTGGTGATGGTGTCGCGTTCCCACGGCACGGTGCGGGCGGCGTCGGCGTGGCCGCCCCAGATGTCCACGACCGGCTCGCCGTCGACGTACACCGCCACCGAGGCGCCCACGTCCTGGTCGTCCAGTGTGGCCGCGAGAGCCTCGCGTACCGCAGCGAACCGGTCGTCACATGTGCCTTGAATATCCGCCATGGACGGAACCTAACCGCTCCTTGAGGACGGGGCCACATAATCGGCGCCGTTTCGCCGGAGCCGGCGGCGGCGGACGTCGGATCCGGCCCTCGGCGACGGCGGGCGTCAGATCCAGCCCTGCTCCCAGGCATAGTGGGCGGCCGCGTGCCTGGAGTGGACGCCGAGTTTGGCCATGGCCGCCGAAAGGTAGTTCCGCACCGTTCCCGGGGCGAGGTTGACCTGGGCGGCGATCTCGCCGATCGACGCGCCCGTCCGTGAGACGCGCAGCACTTCCAGCTCCCGTTCGGTGAGCGGGCAGTCGTCCTCGGTCAGCGCGGAGGCGGCGATATCGGGGTCGACATAGCGCCGGCCCGCGGCGACGTCACGGATGATCTCGGCGAGCCTGTCCGCGGGCGTGGTCTTCGGCACGAATCCGCGCACTCCGGCGGCGAGGGCGCGGCGCAGCACGCCCGGCCGCGCGTGCCGGGTGACCAGGATGACGTGGGTGGCCAGCTCGGCGCGGATCTGCACGGCGGCGCGCAGCCCGTCCGCCGGCGGCATCTCAAGGTCCAGCACGGCGATGTCGGGCCGGTGCTCGCGCGCCAGCCGGACGGCGTCGGTGGAGGTGGACGCCTCAGCGGTGACGGTGAGGTCGTCCTCCAGTTCCAACAGCGCCGCCAGGGCCCCCCGGAGGAGATCCTCGTCGTCGGCGATCAGCAGCCGGATCACCCCGCGCCTCCTTCGGTGGCGTCTCTCATCGCCGTTCCTCCTCCGCCGCGGCCTCGCGCCTTCGGCGAACCGCAGGCCGCCGCGTCCATGGGAACCCCGGCCGGCCGGTCCACGGGTGCCACGGACACCACGGCGACCGGCCGGCGCGTACCGGGGCCGGCCTGCTCCACGGGTACCGTGGCCGGCCGGCCCGCGGGGACTGCGGCCGGCCCGCCTGCGCGCACGCCGGACGGCAGTGTCGCGGTCAACTCGAAGCGGTCGCCGTCGCGCTTCCAGGTCAGCGTGCCCCCGGCCGCGTGGAGGCGCTCGGCCAGACCGCGCAGGCCGGTCCCCTCCTCCATTCCAGCGGCCCCCGCCTGGTCCGCCGCGCCGTCGTTGCCCACCCGCATACGGGCGAGGCCGGCCGTGACCGCGTAGTGGACCTCGGCGTGGCCGGCCTGGCTGTGGCGCAGCATGTTGGTGGTCGCCTCGCGCACCACGAGGCCCAGAAGGTGCCGGGCGGTCTGCGAGAGCGCGGGTCCGTCCTCGTCCGGGCCGAGCCGCATCCGGGTGCCGATGCCGGCCGCGGCCAGCACCTTTCCCGCGTTGGCGATCTCCACTTCCAGAGTCGTGCGGCGGTAGCCCTGCACCACGGCGCGGGTGTCCTGGAGCGCCTCAGCGGACAGCCGCCGCACCTCCTTCATCTCCGCGGCGGCGCGCGCCGGGTCGGTGTGGACCAGTCGCGCGGCCAACTCGCTCTTGAGCGTGATGACCTGCAGGTGATGTCCCTGGATGTCGTGCAGGTCCGCGGCGAACCGCAGCCGCTCGTCCTTCACGGCGAGCTCGGCGGCCAGCCGGCGCGCCCGGTCCAGCCGTTCCGCGACGTCCCATGCCCACAGCATGCCGAGCGCGATCCAGGCGGTGAAGACCACCGTCCCGGCCGGGAACGCCGCCGCGAACAGCCATCCGTCGCCGGCGACCAGGGCGACGGTCCCGCCGAGCAGCGCCGCGGCGACCGTCGCGGCGGCGATCAGCAGCCGGCGTCGCCGCGGCGGCAGGAATGTAGCGATGATCGAGACCATCGTCGCCGGCGCCACCGGCCATGGCCCGTAGTCACGCGCGGCCAGCGGGATCACGCCGAGCACGGTCGCGGCCGCCACGGCGACCAGCCATGCGACGGGCCGCCGCCCGGACTCAGGACGGGCGGACTTCGCCGGTGTGCGCGGCAGGCGCCGGTCGAGCAGCACCGGGACGGCCACGAGCATGGCCGTGAGCGCGGCGATCCCGAGGATCCTCGCCCAGAGCGGCGCGTCCAGGACCAGCAGCCGGCCCCCGACGACGAAAACCAGGAAGAACGTGAAGGTGCCGACCAGGCTCCACCACGTGTAGCGGCGGCAGCTCCCGATCCCCGTCCCGCGCTCGTTCGGCACGTCACCCACGCGGTCATTCTCGCAGCAGTCGCCGCTTCGTCACCAGGACGGCCGCTATGGGGGGCTAGATGACAAATGTCATCAGAATGGATGACAGATCCACGTTTCCTGGTCGGGTTCCGGCACTACGGACCGTCGGCCCGCCTCCCGCAGTGTGGGCGTGGGGAGAAACACCCCCCGCCCGTACGCGAAGGAGCGAAGCATGACGTCGTCGGAGAGAGCCGGGACACCGGTGGGCGCTGGAACCGGGCCCCGGTCCACGTCCGATGCCGCACCTCGGCCGGGCCCCGGGCCGGACCGCGGGCGCTGGACCGCCGTCCTGCGGCGCTGGCCCACGGCACTGGCACTCGGGCTGGCGGTCGTCACCTTGGGGGGCGGGGACGATCCGGCCGCGGTGGTCGCCTCCGTCGCGGAGATCCTCCTGCTCCTCCCGTTGCTGTATCTGGTGGTCGCGAAGCTGCGGAGCCGGCGGGCGTCGTGGCCGACGCTCGCCGTTCTGATCGTCTCCTTCGCCGTCCTGCGGATCGCGGAGGTGGTGACACCGGCCGCGGCCGTCGCCGCCGCGGCGCTCGTCGTCCTGGTCTGGGGTGCCGTCGACGGGCAACTGCGCGGCTCCGGCGTCTTCAGGGCCCAGGCCCTGGGCATGATCGGGTTCGGCGCGCTCGCGCTGGCCGGGCTGACCGCCGACCCGGACGCGGGCCGATATCTCGTGGCGGCCGGATGGCTGCTCCACGGCGTCTGGGACTTCGTCCACCTCCGGCTCGGCAAGGTCGTGGCCCGGTCGTACGCCGAGTGGTGCGGCGTCCTGGACATCCTGATCGCCGCCGGGCTGCTGCTCATGTTCTAGCCGATGCGCCGTGGTCGGCGAGCGCGCCCTGGCGCTCGGGGCCGTCGTGCCGGCGGCCCCGAAGCTGGAGGCGCGGCCAGGCCTGGGCCGAGAATCGGGACCGGCTCGGCCGAGCTCAGGTACGGGCGCCGCGCAGGGTGTCAAGACGTGTGCGGTACTCCTCCGCGTCGATCTCCCCTTGGGCGTAGCGCTGCGCCAGCAGTTCCTCGGCCGAAGGCGCGGCGGAGCCCGGGCCGTTCCGGCGGCGCGGCGCACGCGCCAGGTAGCGGGCGGCGACCACGACCACGGTGATCACCACCGCCCAGAAGAGCACCGTGTTGAGGATCATCAGGCCGTAGCCCCAGCCGCCGCCCCAGCCGCCGCCCCAACCGCCGCTCCAGCCGCCGCCCATGCCCGGTCCGTTCCAGTCCATCCTGACCACCTTGCTCCCTCGGCTCATTCGCTGACAGAGGAGCCCACGGTGTCCAGGATCCGCGTTCCCGGCCCGAGCCGGAAGGCCGGCGGCGGTCGGCGGCCATACTTCTGGGATTTCCCGGCCCTTCCCCGCGTGCGGACGCCTCGCAGGAGACGCCGTCCAGGGCGCGCCCCGGTGACGTCTCGAGAGGTGGGGACGGCCGCCTTCCGGTAGCCGAGCGCGGTCGTCATTCCGGCCGCGGCGTGGTCGACGTGGTTCAGTGGCCGTGGTCGCCGAGCTCCGCGGGCTCCACGGACTCGGCGGACTCGGCGGGGCCGGGCTCGGCGCTGGGAGTCGCGGGCGCCGCCGCGGGCCGTCCGGCGCCGAGCGTGAAGCCGGCGGTGCGGACCTCGCCCTTGTGCTTGAAGTCCAAGAACAGCCGGTAGTCGCCGTCACCGGGCACCTCGGCGTGGAAGACGACCTCGGGCCCGGCCTTGGTCCTGCCGTCGCCCGGCGTGCCGTCGGGATGGACGTGCAGGTAGGCCAGGTCTCCGGCGCGCAGCGCCACCAGGTGCCCGTAGGCGCCGAGGTAGGGCGCGAGGTCGCCGACCGGCTCGCCGTCCTCGGCCACCGTGAGAGTGAGCCTGCTCACCTGCCCGGGGATCAGGTCGCCGTCGAGGGTGACGGTGTAGCCGTCGACACGGGCCGTGCGGGTGGCCTCCGGCAACGGCTTGGGCGTGTAGTCGCCCGCCGCCGGCAGGTCGGCGCCCAGGGTCATCGCCTCGCCGCCGATGGGCGCGAAGTCGGCGAACACCCGGTAGACGCCTGCGGCGGGCAGCGTGAGCCCGACCGACCACACCCCGTCGGGAGTGAGCGCGGGGTGCAGGTGCTGGAAGACGTCCAGGTCGCGCGAGGCGACGATCAGGTGGAGCTTCTTGTCGTGCCGGACCTGGTAGCCGGTGACCGGCCGCCCGCCGGGGCCCGTCACGGTGAAGCGGAAGTCGGTGGGCTCGCCCGGCGGGACGGCCGCGGTGAGCGGAACCAGGGTGTAGCCGTTCTCGGACACCTGGAGCCCCCCAGGGGTATCGCTCACCGCCTGCCGCGCGGCGGGCCCTCCGTGCGCCGGGGCGGCCGACGTGGCGCGATCCCGGGCCGGGGGCGGCCCTGCCGGCCCCATCAGTCTTCCCGCCCCCAGGGCTCCGCCGAAGACCACGGCCAGCCCCAGGACATAGGAGCCGAGTTTGACGCCGGTGTTCATGACCGGACCTCCACTTCGTACCCGGCCCCCTCGACGACGGCGACGATCTCGCCACGTCGACGGCGCCCACCGTTCAGGACCCGGCTTACACTATACCCCCCTATGGTATCTGCGCCATGGTCCGCCGGTACGCCTCAGCCTTCTCGCCCGCTCAGCCCGAAGGCCGTCCACCCCCTGTCGGGGAACCCGGCGGCATCGGCCACGGCGGCGGAGGCGCGGTTGTCCCGCGCGTGCAGGTACGTGGGCACGGCGCCCTCGTCCAGCACGCGCCGGGCCGCCTGCGCGACGAGCCTGCGCGCCAGCCCGCGCCCGCGCGCTTCCGAGGCCGTCACCACGGCCAGCTCGCGTCCGCGGTCGTCGTGCCGTTTGAGACCCACGCCCGCCAGGTACGCTCCCGTATCCGGATCCCACGCCACCAGCACCTCCCCGCCGAAGGGCCGCAGCCACGCGGGCACCCGGGGATCGTCCGCCGCGACCCAGGAACCCGCGTCCGCGGACTGCGCGGGGCGGATGCTCCAGCGGTAGACGGCGGTGTAGAAGCCTCGCTCCTGGTATCCGAGCAGAGCCGACACCTGCGGCGCGATCGCGTCGAAGTCGCGCGCCTCGGCGTACAGCTCCGCCACCTTCTCGGCGTGCTCGGGCGGGACCGACAGCACCCCGCCCGCCGGACTCCGCACACCCATCGCCGGATAGATCGCGCCGTTCCACCCCGGCAGCGTCCGTCCCGGCGATCCCACGATGTCCAGGTCACCGGCGCCGGGCCATTTGCCGAGCCACCGGGCCAGATGCTCTGCCAACCTTCGCTCTGGGACCATCGGCCTCACTCCTGTGTCGGGGCCGGGGATACTACAAGGTCGACGCGGCCGCACACCACCGCACAGGGCTGCCGGACGGCGAGGCGCGACATGCGGCGCGGCCGTCAGGTGAGTTCGGTCCGCAGCATGCGGCTCGCGGGGCGGCGGGCGCTGACGCGGGCCGGTATCGCGGTGAGCACTGTGATCACGGCCACGCACCCGAGGACCACGGCGAGCAGCTGCCACAGCGGCGGGATGGTCACAGGATCCTCGTCGAGGACCTCGGCCAGTCCGATTCCCAAGACGAGACTCATCAGGGCGCCGGCGAGGGCGGGAAGGACCTGTGCCGCCGAGAGTCCCGCGCTGACCTGAGCCGGGGTCGCGCCGAGCGCGCGGGCCAGCGCCGAAGCGCGTCTGGCGTCGAGCGTGCTCGCCCGGACGATGCAGATCACGTTGACGGCCGCCTGGGCGATCAGCATGATCACGAACAGGGTCAGCGCCTGGCTCAAGGCGGTGCGAGGATCGTCCCCTGGGGCTTTCTCGGCGTATCGGTGAGCGTGAGCCGCCAGGGCCGCGACGATGCCGGTGACGGTGATCGCGATAGCGGCCACGCCCAGCATGGCGCGGCGCGGCCGCCGGGCTGCCAGCCGCAGTCCCAGCAGTAGCGGGACGGGCAGTCGCGCCGAGATCGTGATCAGCCAGGCCGTCCGCCGCGGCGGGCGGGGCGCGTCGGCCAGCGCGCGGACGGTGCTGGTGCGGGCGGCGCGCACAGCGGGGACGAAGGTCGCCATGCCCGCGATCCCGAGCGCGACGGCCGTCACCAGACCGACGGCGGACAGGGTCAACGGCGCGGAATCCGCGCGGCCGAGGAGGCTCGCGCCGGGCGCGGTGAGCAGCGGGGCCGCCAGCCGTCCGGCCGCCAGCCCGGCCGCGGCCGCGAGGAGGGCCACGGCGAGGTGTTCGGCCAGGAGCACGGCCGCGACCAGGCCCGGTGTGCCGCCGATCGCTTTCAGCAGTCCGACGCGGCGCAGCTGGTCGGCCATCCGGCCGCCGACGAGCACCGCGATGCCGGCCAGCGCGAGCAGGCCGAGCAGCCAGCCGGCGAGCAGCATGGCGGTCTGCTTCCACTCGGCGAGCCTGGCGTGCCCGGAGAGGATGTCCTGCCACGTCGCCAGCGCCGGTGCGTTGTCCCTGCCCGAGAAGCGCGCGTTGACGAACGCCGGAGCCCTCGCCGGGTCGGCCAGTTTCAGGTTCACGGCGTAGGAGAGGGGTCTCGCCTGTGAGGCGAGGCCGCGGGCGTCCGCCTCGGTGAGCCAGACCAGGCCGCTCGGGCCGAGCTGGAAATCCCCGGCTCCGGGCGGGCCGGCTTCCGGCTTGGCGCCCCCGGCGCCGGGTGGGCCGCCTCGCGGTGCGGGCGCCGGTCCCGCGGGCTCGGTCCGGGCGGCCTTCGCGGCGATCTCCCCATAGCCTCCCGCCCGGCAGGGGGCGAAGCACACCTTCGGATACGGATCCGTGGCGGCGGTGACGGCGACACCGGCGACGCGGAACGACCGGCCGTTCACGGTGATCCGGTCACCGGCGCCGACCCCGAGTGCTTTGGCGAAGCCGGCCTCGACCACCGCGCCGCCGTCGCGCGTCCAGCCGCCCTCGGTGAGTTCGGGCCGGTCGACAAGGGCGCGGGCGGTGTCGCGCCCTTGTGCCCACGCCTTCGCGGTGATGCCGCGTGCTCCGAGGTCCACCTGCGTGTACGGGTAGGGACCGCTATGAGCGACGACACCGGGGGCCTCGGTCAGCGCCTTGAGACCGGCGAGGTCGGCGGGCTGACCGCTGTCGTACCCCGCGGTGACGCTGGCGACCACGTCTGGACCGGCCGTCGCCTGACGCGTGCTCTGGTAGGGCCGGTCGGTCACGCCGTGCAGGGCGAGCCCGAGCGTCAGCGTGGCCGTGGCGGCCGTGATCGTGAGCACCAGGAGCGCGGCCTCGGCCGGGCGCCGGCGCAGGTCTCGCGCGGCGAGCCGGAAGACGAGCAGGATGCGGCCCATCGGGTCAGCCCCCCAGTCCGGTGAGCTCGCCCACCAGCCCGCCGGTGCCGTGGGTCAGCCTGGTCTCCTCGACGAAGGCGCCGTCGCGCATCGAGATCAGCCGGTCGGCGATGGCCGCGACGCGCGCGTCGTGGGTGACGATCACCAGCGTCTGACCCGCCGCGCGCAGGCTGTCGAGCAGCCGCAGCACGTCCACGGTCGCGACGCTGTCGAGGTTGCCGGTCGGTTCGTCGGCGAGCACGACGAGCGGCTCGTTGCTGAGCGCACGGGCGATCGCGACCCGCTGGCGTTCGCCGCCCGACAGCGCCGACGGCAGGTGTTCGGCGCGGTCGCCGAGCCCGACCTGTTCCAGCAGCTCAGCGGCCCGGCGGCGGGCCGCGCGCGGCGGGCGCCCGGCCAGCAGCGCGGGCAGCTCGACGTTCTCGGCGGCGGTGAGCTCGTCCATCAAGTGGAAGGCCTGGAAGACGAACCCGATCGCCCGCCGGCGGAGCCGGGCCAGCGCCTTCTCGCCCAGCCCGTCGATGCGGCGCCCCGCGAGCCACACCTCCCCCGACGACGGGCGTTCCATGCCGCCCAGCAGGTGCAGCAGCGTCGATTTCCCGCTGCCGCTGGGACCCATCACGGCCAGCGTCTCGCCGGCGGCGGCTTCCAGATCGACTCCGTCGAGCGCGCGTACGAGCCCCGCTCCCTGGCCGAATCGCATCTGCAACCCGCGCGTGCGTAAGACCGGGTCTGTGCCCGACAGCGCCTCGCTCGCCACCATCATCGGTCCTTCCTCGAAGTCCAATACCGACTGCAGGCTTCAAGCCAGCTCAGGTCCGCCTGCAGCCTGAGCACCACGCCCTCGAGCAAGAGAGCGGCGACCGAACCGTCCGGTTCGGCCAACGCGGCCCGCTGCGCGGCGGCCAGCCCGGCCAGCACCACGTGCCGCTGGGTGTCCACCAGTCGCACCGGGTCGCCCAGTCCGGCCGCCGCGGCGGCCACCAGCTTCAGATGGAACTCCGCCGGGGCCGGCTTGGGCCAGCTGGTGTCGCCCAGCCATTCGTCGACCCGCTCGCGCCCCGCCGCGGTCAGCTCGTAGACCTTGCGGTCCGGGCGATCGGTCTGGCCGATCCGCTCCGAGGTCACCAGACCGGCCTTCTCCAGCCGGGTCAGCGTCACGTACACCTGGCCCGCGTTCAGAGCCTCCGCCAGTGGGCCGAGCGCGAGCTGAAGCCGCGCGCGCACCTGATAGCCGTGAGACGCCTCCTTCGCCAGCAGCGCCAGCGACACCTCCTGCACGACTCGCAGCTGATAGCCGCCGGACGGCTCCTTGCTCGAAACGCCGGCATTCTCGGACATCACCACACCTACTTAACGGTTAGCTAGACAAGCTAACCGTTAGGTAGGGATCCGAGCAACCCCTCCCTCAAGCGGGCGGCAACGGCGGCGGGATGCGGGGCGGGCCGGCCCGGCCGTTCTCTACGGGGTCGGCCGTCGGCCCGGGGCACGCGCCCCCGGGATCAGGGTGCTCACGCCGTGAGCTCCCGGCCGTCCCAGCCCTCCGCGCAGGCGGCGGCCAGCTCGTCCAGGGACATCCCCAGCGCGGCGGCCAGCGCCGCGACCGTGAAGAAGGCCGGGGTCGGCGCGCGGCCGGTCTCGATCTTGCGGAGCGTCTCCGCCGAGACCCCCGCCGCCGCGGCGACCTCCACCATGCTGCGGTCGCCGCGCGCCCGGCGCAGCAGCGCCCCGAACCGCTCCCCGCGCCGGCGTTCCCAGGGGGTCAAAGGAGTCCTCACCATGACTGTGATACTAATACCGGTATAAAAATTGGTTCGGCGTGGGGCAAGGAGTACGCGAATGGTTGAGATCAAGGACGACGCGGCGATGGACGCCATGCGGGAGGCAGGGCGCATCGTGGCCCGCGCTCTGCAGGCCGTCCGCAAGGCGGCGGCCGTCGGAGTGTCGCTGCTGGAGTTGAACGACGCGGCCCGTGCCGTGCTGGACGAGGCCGGGGCGCGCTCGCCGTTCTTCGGCTACCGGCCTTCCTTCGCCCCCACTCCCTTCCCGGCGGTGATCTGCACCTCGGTCAACGACGCCATCGTCCACGGCGTCCCCGGCCGCTACCGCCTGCGCGACGGTGACCTGGTCAGCATCGACTGCGGCGCCGAACTGGACGGCTGGACCGGTGACGCCGCCATCAGCTTCACCGTCGGCACCCCGCGGCCCGCCGACCTGGAGCTCATCAGCACCGCCGAGCGGGCCCTGGCCGCCGGCATCGCCGCCGCCGTCCCGGGCAACCGCATCGGCGACATCTCGCACGCCATCGCCGCCGTCGCCGGGGCCGCCCGCTACGGCATGCCCGCCGACTTCGGCGGGCACGGCATCGGCCGCCGCATGCACGAGGACCCGCCGGTTCCCAACCGCGGCCGTCCCCGCCGCGGCTTCCCGCTCCGCCACGGCCTGACCCTCGCCATCGAACCCATGCTCATGGCGGGCGGCCGCGACGACTACCGCAGCGCGGCCGACGGCTGGACGCTGCTCACCACCGACGGCACCCGGGCCGCCCATATGGAGCACACGATCGCCATCACCCGGGAAGGCCCCCGCATCCTCACCCTCCTCTGAAGCCCTTCAGGGAGGCGGGCTCAGGCGGTGGCCGCCGCGAGGAGGGACGCGACGCGGCGTTCGGCCTCCGGGACGGTCGGCGGGTCCTCCTCCGCCTCCACCGAGCCGTAGGCCGCGACAAGGACGGCCCGGACCGCCCGGGCGATCACCCGGGCCAGCAACGGCTCGACGACCCTGTCGTACATGGGAACGCCGAGGTCGAACCGGGCCTCGAAGAGCACCTGGCAGGACGCGCCGCCGGGGTCGGCGACGACGTGCCAGGTGCCGGACAGCGTGGCGAAGTCGCCGTCCACCTGCTCGAAGGCGATGCCCGGCGCCGGGGAGGAGGCGTCCGCCCGCGCGGGGAACGCCTGCTCGTACTGGCGCCAGCGCACCGTGCCTCCGCGGAAGGGCAGGGCCCATTCGCTGAGGCGGTCGCCGTCGCGTCCCACTCCGGCCGATGCGGCCGGGCTCACCGGACGGCCGGGGGCCGTCTCGGTGCCGGGGGGCGACTCGAGGACGAGGGGGGTCTCAGAGGCCGGGGCGGGGGGCGTCTCGAGGACGGGAGGCGTGCCCGGCGCGGAGGACTCGCCCGGTACGGTCGGCGAACCCGGGACGGGGGTCACCGACAGGACGTCGCCGGTCAGGCGCTCGCTCCAGGAGCCGCCGGCCAGGCGGTCCAGCGCGGCGCGGGCGTCGAGCGCGACGCGGGCCCTCATGCCTACCTTTCGCATGTCACGGTCCCCTTTCACTTCCCGCCGGCCGTGGCCGGTCTCGCGGGGGTCAGGGCGACGCCCTGGAGGTGGGTGGTGCGGATCATCATGTAGCTGGCCTCGCCGAAGACGCCGCCGGTGAGCCCGGTGCCGCCGTGGGAGGGCATGTAGGGATAGAACCCGCAGTGGGAGTCGTCGTTGACCTTCAGGACGCCGCCGTTGCGCACCTCGTCGGCGAACCGCTCGGCGACGCGCTCGTCGGCGGTCCACAGCGAGTTGCGCAGGCCGTAGGCGTTGCCGTCGACGAACGCCAGCACCTCGTCCAGCAGCCGCTCGTCGGAGCCGCCGGCCTCGGGGACCACCACGGGCAGCAGCGGGAAGAAGGTCTCACTGCGCACGGCCTCGATGTCACGCGCCCCGGCCAGGCCGTTCACGCGGATCACCGTGGGTTCGATGAAGAACCCGGTGTCGGACGGCGTGCCGTCGACCTCCAGGCGCCGGCCGCCGCACACCGGTTCCGCCCCCTTGTCCAGCGCGTCGGCGAGGAAGGCGAAGAACCCGTCGGCGGCCAGGACCGGGGTGAGGACGACGCCCTCCTCGTCGGGGTGGCCGGGCCTGACGCGCGCCGCGGCGGCGGCCAGCCGTTCGATGAGCTCGCCGGCGATGGCCGGGTGGGCGATGACCTGGTTCGGGATGTTGCAGATCTGGCCGGAGGCGTGGAACGCCTCGGCGAGCGCGCCCACGGCGAGGTCGAGGTCGGCGTCGCGCCAGACGATCGCGCAGTCGTTGCCGGCCAGTTCCAGGATGGGCTTCTTGCCGGCGGCGGCGCAGTCGTTCTGGAAGACCAGCCCCTTCTCGGTGCCGCCGAAGTAGATGATGTCGTTCACGTGCTCGCTGGCGAGCCACTCCTCCATCATGGGCGGGCCGCACACGACGTTGAGGGTGCCGGGCGGGGCGCCGGCCTCCTCCAGTGCGGGGGCGACGATCTCCCGCAGGGCGTACATGACGCCGAACGGGATGCTCCGCGGCGCCCGCACGACGACCGCGTTGCCGGACAGCACGGCGGCGGCGCCGTAGATGGCGTTGGAGTGCGGGGCGTTCTGCGGCGGGGCGACGCACACGACCCCGTCGGGCTTGCGCCGCATCGAGATGCGCTTGCCGCCGTAGTGGAAGTCCCGCTGCAGCAGTTCGGCGCACCAGCTCAGCGTCTCGGGGCTGACGATGTGCAGCAGGCCGTCGATCTCCCACTCCGCCAGCGTCCGCGTCCGCCCTTCGGCGACCATCACCTCGACGAACGCCGACCGCGTCTCGGCCAGGCGCTTGCGGATCAGCTCGCCGGCCCGCAGCCGCACGTCCAGCGGGCTTCTGGACCACTCGCGTGCCGCGCCGGCGGCGGCCGCGAGCGCCGCCCGCGCGGTGGCGGCGTCGGCCACCGCGCAGCGGCCGATGACCTCGGGCCCGGCGAAGGCGGGGTCGATCTCGCCGCGCTCCAGCATGCGCTTCAGGCGCAGCGCGCGCGGGGCGTCCTCGAGTATCGCGCGGGTCGAGACGGCGTAGATGTGCTCGGCCGCGTCGATGTCGCGCCCTCCCACATAGGAGCCGTAGGTCGGCAAGGGTGCGTCGGGTTCACGCATCAGGCGGTCTCCGCTCGTCGAAGGGCGCGAGAGGCGCCACAGAGTCGTCGCAAGGGCTTTCGGCGCGCGTCGCGGGTGCGTCGCGACGTCGAAGAGGTGTCGCGGGGCCCCGCCGTGGCCGGCGGGGCGTCCGGGTGGGCGGGGCGGAGGTTCCCGTCCCGGGCGGGGACGGGACGGCGGGGTCAGGGGGCGTGTTCCCTGCCGAGGAACTCACGGGCGATGACCAGCTTGGTCGCGGCGGCGGTGCCGTCGGCGAGCTGCGTGCCGATCACGTCGCGCAGCCGCCGCGCCACCGGCCCGTCCTCCGACCAGCCGTAGTGCCCGAGGGTGAGCAGCGCCTGGTGGGCGGCCTCGGCCGAGGTCTTCGGCGCCCACCACTTGGCCATGTTCGCCTCGACCCGGTGGTTGAGCCCGGCGTCGTTGCGCCACAGCGCCTCGTAGGCGAGCAGCCGGGCGGCGTGCAGGTAGGTGGCGTGCTCGACCAGCGGGAACGTCAGGCTCTGGAACCGGCTGAGCGGCTGCCCGAACGCCTCGCGCTCGCTGGCGTGCGCGAACGCCGCGTCGACGGTCACGCTCGCGGCGCTGACGGCCATGAGCGCGATGAGCGCGCGGGAGTAGTCGAAACCGCGCATGCCCTGCACGAAGCCGAGCCCGGTGCCGCCGACGACGTTCTCGGGGCCGACGCGCAACCCGTCGAAGACCATCGTCGCGCGCCCGCCGGACCGGCTGCCGAGGCTGGGCAGCGTCGTGCGCGTCAGGTGGGCGTCGTCGAGCCGGGTGTAGAAGGCGGTGACGCCGCGCGAGCGCTCCTGAGTCTCGCCGGTGCGGGCGAAGATCAGGCCGTGGGTGGCGTACGCGCCGAGCATGATGGAGGTCTTCTCGCCCGACAACCGCCATCCCTCGCCGTCGGGTTCGGCGCGCAGTTCCAGCGCGGCCGCGTCGGTGCCGTGGCCGGGTTCGGTCATGCACACGGCCACGATGGCGTCGCCCTGGGCGATGGAGGGCAGCCAGCGCGCCTTCAGCCCGTCGCTGCCGTGCAGGTTGAGCACCCCGCCGACCAGCGCGGCGTTCAGCACCGGGTAGCAGGCGGTGATGTCGCCGCGTGCCAGCTCCTCAAGGGCGATGCCCGTGCTGACGGCGTCCAGGCCCATGCCGCCGTACTCGACGGGGATGCGCAGCCCGAACATGCCTTCCGCGGCGAGTTCGGCGAACAGCTCCGGCGGGAAGCGGCCCTCGCGGTCGCTCTCGGCGGCGGCCGGGGCGAGCCGGTCGGCGACGTAGGCGCGGACCTTCTCGGCCAGCGCGTTCTGCTCAGGGGTGAAGAGAAAGTCCATGATGAGATGCCCTCACTCAGCCGTCAGCCGGTCGCGTAGCACGAACTTCTGCACCTTGCCCGAGGGGGTCCTCGGCAGCGTGTCGACGATCTCGACGCGCTCGGGCCAGTACTGCTTGGCCATGTCCAGCTCGGTCAGGTGGGCGCGCAGGTCCTCAAGGGTGGGCGCGACGCCGTCAGGGACGATCACCGCGCAGGCCCGCTCGCCCAGCCGGTCGTCGGGGATGCCGACGACCGCGATGTCGCGGATCGCGGGATGGCGCAGCAGCGCCGCCTCGACCTCCACCACCGGGATCTTCACGCCGCCCCGGGAGATGACGTCCTTGACGCGGCCGGCGATGCGGATGCCGCCGTACCCGTCGTCTCTGGCCAGGTCGCCGGTGTCGAACCACCCGTCGGGGGTGAGGGACTCCGCGTAGAGCTCCTCGCGGCGGTAGTAGCCGAGGCACTGGCTCGCGCCGCGCACCTGCAGCAGGCCGGTGGCGCCGGGCGGCACCGGCAGGCCGGTCTCCTCGCCGACGATGCGGACCTCCATGCCCGGCACCGGCGTGCCGTCGCTCTCGGCGGCGCGCATCGGGGGCTGCTCGGGGCGGGTGACGGTGACGGCGCCGTTCTCGGTCATCCCCCACAGCGCGTACAGCCGGCAGCCCAGCACGTCGCGGGCCTGCTCGACGAGCACCGGCGGGATGGGGGCGCTGCCGGTGGCGAAGGACCGCAGCGCCGAGAGGTTCCTCGGGCTCCGCTCCTGCTCCCGGATCAGGTCCATGAGGAACGGCGGCGGGCCGTAGAAGAAGGTGACGCCCTCCTCTTCCATGATGCTGAGCATCAGCCCGGGGTTCCAGGCGTCGACCTGGACGGCCGTGGCGCCGAGGATCAGCGGCATCAGGAAGTTCCAGGTGTAGCCGGCCTGCAGGGTGGTCGGCGACCCCATGGCGGTGACCTCGCCTGAGGTCAGGCCGAGCACCTCGATCTGCGCTCGGTTCAGCGCGCCCAGGGTGTTGTGGCTGTGCATGACGCCTTTGGGCTCGCCGGTCGTGCCGGAGGTGAACATCACCTGCGCCACGTCGTCAGGACCGGCTTCGCGGGCGTCGAGCACGCCCGGCTCGATCTCCCGCTCCCACGCCCGGCCGAACAGGTCGCGGTCGAAGTCCAGCGCGTCGCCGCGGCCGGCCTCGGCCGCGCCGAGCAGGACCCGATGCCGCAGCGTGGGCACCGCCGCCGCCACCTCGGCGCTCATGTCGGCGAAGGAGTGCCCGCGCAGCTCCGCCGGGCCGACGTAGAGGGGGCTGCCGGTCAGCCGGGTCATGAACTCGACCTCGCGGCGGCGCATGATCGTCGCGACGGGCCCGGCGACCGCGCCGACGCGGGCGCAGGCGAGGCAGAGCGCGACCAGCTCCCAGGAGTTCGGCAACTGCAGGGTCACCACGTCGCCCCGCCGCACGCCGAGGCCGACCAGGGCGGCGGCGAGCCGCTCGACGCGCGCGGCCAGCTCGGCGTAGGTGAGGCGGTCGGGTTCGCGGCCGTCCGTGTGCCGGCACACCACCGCCGCGCGGTCGGGGAAGCGCTCGACCGCGCCGCGCAGGTCGTCCATGGCGGTGCGGTCGTGCCACACCCCCTCGGCTCTGAAACGGTCGCCGGTGATTTCCAGCACCGGAGCCATGTCCCGCTCCCTTCCTGGAGACAGATTTCGGTTGGCCGGATTTCCGCCGGCCGGATTCTCTCCGGCCGAGCCGGCGTGAATTCGCTAGTAGGGCAATGTGCGGCCGGACGGGGTTCGCGGGTCGATTTCCCCGGTCAATCGTTTGCCCGCCTTTTTGGTGGCGGCCGTCCTGGTGCACCGGATGCGACGCATACGCGGCTCCCTCCGATCGCTTCTACGTTCAACAAGTGTGCTCAGGAACGGCGCCGCAGGCCACTGACCGGCTCATCGGTGCAATATGAAGGATTCATGTCGTGAATATGAGGGGGAAACTGGCCGCGGACGCGGGGGCGTTGCAAAATGCTGCGCGGGGCCGCTCCCGCCGGACGGCGGTTGCGGCCCGCGACCGTGGGTAGGTGCGCCGGCCGAGGCGGCGACGGCCGCCCGCATCCCCCTCGTGCCCCCCGACGGCCTGGAAGAGGCTCTCATGGTGGAAACGGAATCCGGTGTCGGCGTCACCCTCGCCCATCGCCGCCTCAGCACCCCGGCGACCGGCGCCGGGCACGCCGCCCCCGGCGCGGACGACTGCCGCACCGCCCCGGCCTGCGTCCCCACGACCGCCGCGGCGAAGGTCCCCGCGGCCGGCCGGGCGGGCGGCGCGGCGCCGTCCCCGCGCATCGGCTTCAAGAGCCACCTGCGCCCCGAGATCGTCCCCGGCGAGGCGGTGTACCTGGTCTCCGCGCGCGGCACGACGGCGCTGTCGGGCAGGCCGGCCGAGGTGCTGGCTCCGCTGCTGGACGGCAGCCGCAGCCTCGCCGAGATCCACGAGCAGGCCTCCCGCGAGCTGCCCGCGGCCCAGGTCGGGCCGGTGCTCGGCCGCATGGCCAAGGCCAACCTGATCGGATACCGCGGCCCGGCCGGCCCCGCCGACGCCGCCGCCGCGGCCTACTGGGACCTCGCCGGGCTCGACGGCGGCCATGCTCCCGCCGCGCTCGCCGAGGCCACCGTGGGCGTCCTGGCACTGGGTCACGTCGACATGGACGCCGTCCTCGCCGCCTGCCGCGCGGCCGGGCTCGCCGCCGTGCCCGACAGCGGCGCGGGGGAACCGCGCGGCCACCTGACGCTCGTCGTCTGCGACGACTACCTCGACCCCGCGCTGGCCGAGGTCAACGCCCGCCGGCTGGCCGACGGACGGCCCTGGCTGCCGGCCAAGCCGGGCGGCGCCGACGTGTGGGTCGGCCCGGTCTTCCGTCCCGGCGCGGGCCCCTGCTGGGCGTGCCTCTCGCAGCGGCTGCGCGGCCACCGCCGCGCCGAGAGCTGCCTGGTGTCGGCCTCCGGCGCGCCCGCCCTGCCGCCCGAGGCGTCGATCGCCCCGACCCGGGGCATGGGGCTGCACGCCGTCGCCCTTGAGGCCGCCAAGTGGCTGGCCGGGCACCGCCACGACGGGCAGGACGCGGTGTGGACGCTGGACACCCTCACGATGACCGGCCGGCACCACCCGCTGACCCGGCGCCCCCAGTGCCCGTCGTGCGGGGACCCGGGCCTGGTGGCCCGCCACGTGCGCCGTCCGGTCGTCCCGGTCTCCCGCCCCAAGGAAGGGCTCGGCGGCACCGGCGAGCGGGCCGCGTCCGCCCTGCGGGTCTGGGAGCGGTTCGGCGGGCTGGTCGACCCCGTCACCGGGATCATCGGCGCGATCCGGCGCGACCCGCGCAGCCCGTCGTTCCTGCACTGCTATCTGGCCGGGCCCAATCTGGCGCTGCCGGTGAACAGCCTGTCGACGGCGCGCGCGGGCCTGCGCGCGCAGGCGGGCGGCAAGGGCGTCACCGACCTTGAGGCCAAGGTCAGCGCCCTGTGCGAGGCGGCCGAGCGGTACTGCGGGTCCCGTTCCGGCGACGAGCCTGTCGTGCTGGACACCTACCAGGGGCTCGGCGAGGCCGCCGTCCACCCCGACGCCTGCCAGCTGTTCCACCCGCGCCAGTTCCGCGACCGCGAGCGCTGGAACGCGGCACACCCGCCGTTCCAGCACGTTCCCGCGCCGTTCGACGAGCGGGCGGCGCTCTCGTGGACGCCGGTGTGGTCGCTCACCGGTGAACGGCACCGCCTCCTGCCGACCGACCTGCTGTACTACCGCCCGTTCAGCCCGGGCGGCCCCGCGCCGGTGCGCGCGGACTCCAACGGCGCGGCGGCGGGCGCGAGCCTTGAGGACGCGATCGTGCAGGGATTCCTCGAACTGGTGGAGCGGGACGCGGTGGCGCTGTGGTGGTACAACCGCACCCGCCAGCCCGCGGTGGCGCTGGACTCCTTCGACGACCCTTGGGTCGCCTCCGTGCGGCAGGGCCTGGCCGCGATGGGCCGCGAGACCTGGGTGCTGGACCTCACCTCCGACCTGGGCATCCCGGTGATGGCGGCGATCTCGCGGCGCGCCGGAGGGACGGCGGAGGACATCATGTTCGGCTTCGGCGCCCACTTCGACCCGCGGGTCGCGCTGCGCCGGGCGCTCGCCGAGCTGGGCCAGCTGCTGCCCGTCACACTGGGCGCGGGCGGCGACGGCGGCCGGTACGCGACCGCCGACCCCGGGCTGCTGGCGTGGTGGACGCGCGAGACGGTGGCCGGGCATCGGTACCTGCTGCCCGATCCCGCCCAGGCGGAGACGACCGCGGCCGCCCGTCCGTACAGCCCGCGCGCGGACCTGCGCGAGGATGTCGAGCACATCACCGCGCTCGCCCGCGCCAAGGGCCTGGAGGTGCTCGTGCTCGACCAGACCCGCCCCGACGTCGGGCTGCCGGTGGTGAAGGTCGTCGTGCCGGGCCTGCGTCACTTCTGGGCCCGGTTCGGCGAAGGGCGCCTGTACGACGTCCCGGTCGCGCTCGGCCGCCTGGACGCGCCGACGGCGTACGGGGATCTCAACCCGATCCCGTTCTTCCTGTGATCCGCGCCATGCCGTAACACGAACCAGGAGAGACCGCGTGTGCCCACCTCAGGACGAGGAGACCGCCTCAGCGAGGCGGTTCCTGCTCTGGTCCCTGCGCGAGGACGTGCACGTGGAGGCCGACGACGGCAAGGACGCGGTCATCCTGCACCACCGCTGGGGCGACGAGAGCGTGCCGCATCCGGCGCCCAGGGTGGTGGAGGCGCTGCGCCGGATGAGCCTCGGGCCGATCTCGCTGGAGAACGCCATTGACGACCCCGCCGACCGGGCCGAGCTGGACAGGCTGCTCCTGCGGTTGCAGCATCTGGTGGTCCGTTCGCTCGGGCTGGACCAGGAGCGGCCGCTGATCTCGGTCGTGCCGCAGAGCCGGCGGGCGCGGTTCCAGCCGGCTCTGCTGTCGCCGGTGCGGGCGGTGCGCATGTCCCGGTTCGCGATGCTGCGCGCCGAGGACGGCGCGTACTGCCTGGAGTCGCCGCTGTCGCTGCACCGGGTGGTGTTCCACCGGGCGGAGGCGATGTGGCTGATCGGCGCGCTGAGCCGGGCCACGACCCCGGACGCCGCGCTGTCCGGCCTGCCGCCGTCCGTGCCCGGCGCCGAAGCCCTCGCCTACCTGGTGGCCACCGGCATGGTGGTCCAGGCCAAGCCCGCGGAGCGCGCGGAGCGCGGGAGGCCGGCCGGCCCGCCGGTGTTCGCCGAGGACTCCGACCCCGCCCTGGTCACCTGGCTGCCGCAGGATCTGATGTTCCACGCCCGTTCGACCCTCGGCCGGCACGACCGCGACTTCGGCGCCACCTACCCGATGGGCGAGCGGTGGGCCGTCGAGCCCGTCACCAAGCCCGCCACGGACGGTGGTCATGTCACCCTGCCCCGGCCGTGCTGGGACCGCCTCATCGCGGCCGACCCGCCGCTCACCGCCGCCATCGAGGGCCACCGTCCCACGTACGCCTTCGGAGGCGAGCCGCTGACCGACCGGCAGCTCGGCGAGGTGCTGTACCGGACGGCCCGGGTGCGCTCGCTCGTCGGCTCCCCCGCCTCCCCCGGCGGCGCGGACGGCGGGCTCGCCAGCGAGCGTCCCTACGCGAGCACGGGGTCGGCCTACGAGCTGGAGCTGTACACCGCCGTCAACGGGTGCGCGGGCATCCGCGATGGGATGTACCACTACGACCCGCTGGAGCATCGCCTGGAGCCGATCGACGTGGACGCGGCGGACCTGCGGGAGCTCATCGACCGGGGGCGGCTGTCGGCGGGCCTGGCGACCGTGCCGCCGGTGCTCATCCTGGTCACCGCGCGGTTCAGGCGCGTGTCCTGGAAGTACACCGGCCCCGGGTACGCGCTGATCCTGAAGAACGCCGGCGCCCTCACCCAGACGCTGTACCTGGTGAGCGCCGCCATGGGGCTGGCCGGGTGCGCGCTCGGCGCCGCCGACATCGAGGCGACGGCACGGGCGCTCGGCACCGACTGGCGCACCGAGTCGTGCGTCAGCGGGTTCGCGCTCGGCCACCGGGACGAGGAGCCGCCCGGCCCGCCGCCCGGCCGCCGCCCGGCCAACGACCCGGCCTGGAGCGACCTCGCCGCGGAACTGCTGCGCGAGACCGCCGGCTGACCGCCAAATCAAGCGTGGATTACGGTCCGATATTAAAGCCTCCGCCATGCCATGGATAAATGCGCCATGAGGAATTCATAACCGGTTCGTGAGGTACGTACTATCTCTGTCGCGCTTTCTCCGAGCACAATTAGGGCAGTTGAGAAGTCCCACCGCACGTGAACAGGAGAACGCCATGACGACCTGCATGATCGACACTGACCGGCGCTTCACCGAGTTCGTTGTCCGGTCCCGGCCGGAACCGCGGGCCACGGCGTCGTCCGAGAGCGGCCTCCTCGCGGCGCTCGCCGAATTCGACATTCGGCCGGGCGGTCCTGAAATGACGTTCGAGTCGCCCCTCGACCTGGGTCCTGACATGATCATCGAGGCTCTGGACGGCTCCACCCCCGCCTACGCGCTGCCCACCTACTGCGGCTGAGCCGCCACCGGACGACCCGTCTTCGCCGATCGTTCCCATGCCGCGAGATCGCGCCCTCTCGCCGCACCAGGCCGCTCGGCCGTTTCCCGCCCCGCAATCCGGGCACTTCTCCCCACTACGAGGCCCACACACTCCCGCGACGCCCTCCGGCGACCCCTAGCGTCCCGTCCGGGCGGCCGGCCAGACTTCCACCGCGGACCACGCCTGCGCTCCACGGCGACGAGCGGCAAACCCCTATCTCCCAGTAGAATCCCCCCTGAGACCCTGATCACGGCGCGCACCATCCATGGACCCCCGTACCGCGGCGAAGACATGGGAGCGCTCCCAGTCCTCGCACTTCGGAGCGGGAGTCTATGGACAGCGAAGTGTCAAGCGGGCTTCCACTGCAGCAGCCGAGGTGGGCGTCGCGAGCGGCGCCGCCTCATCCGCCCGCCGGCGAGGCGCAGGGCGAGCGGTGGACTCCCCGGGTGGTGCTGCCCGTCACCCTGGTGATGCTGGCGGGGTTCGCGCTGATCACGATCATGAACGTGCTCGTGACCGGCCCGGCCCCCGCCCGGCTGGCAGGGTTCGCCGTCTGCCTGGCGCTGGTGTTCACCCTGCAGCTCGCCCACTCGGTGGGGGCGCCACGACGCTGGCCGGCCCGCACCAGGGCCCTCACCCTGTCGCTCCAGGCGCTCGCCACCTACCTGCCATTCCTGTGGCTGGGAAGCGCGTGGGGCGGCATGCTCGGCTTCCTGGCAGGGTCGGTGCTGCTGGTGGTGCCCGGGCGGGCGCGCTGGGCGCTGTACGCCGCCGCCTGCGCGGGGATCCTGCCCGTGCTCGCCGTCCAGGACGTGCCCCCCGTCGGCCTGGCCTACGGCACCGGCTTCACCCTGCTCACCGGCCTGGTGGTCTACGGCATGAGCTCGCTGTCGACGCTGGTGGCCGAGCTGTACACCGCACGAGGCAAACTCGCCCGCATGGCCGTCACCCGCGAACGATTACGCGTCGCCCGCGACCTGCACGACCTGCTCGGCTACAGCCTCTCCGCCATCACCCTCAAAAGCGAGCTCACCCACCGCCTGCTCCCCGTCCACCCCCACCGCGCCCGCGACGAGATCACCGACATCCTCACCGTCGCCCGCCAAGCCCTCACCGACGTCCGAACCGTCGCCAACGGCTACCGCACCATGTCCCTCACCACCGAAGCCGACTCCGCCACCTCCGTCCTCACCGCCGCCGACATCGACGTCACCACCACCATCACCACCCCCGACCTACCCCCCCACATCGAAACCGTCCTCGCCACCGTCCTACGCGAAGCCGTCACCAACATCCTGCGCCACAGCAAAGCCCAGAACGCCACCATCCACGCCACCACCCACAACGACACCATCCACCTGCACATCGCCAACGACGGCGCCGACCCCGACTCCACCACCCCCACCCCCCACAGCGGCAACGGCCTCAGCAACCTCACCACCCGCCTGCACACCGTCAACGGCCACCTCACCACCGGCATCGACGACGACGGCTGGTTCCACCTCACCGTCCGAACCCCCATGAGGCCGGACGCCGATCAGGACGAGGAGTTCGACATCGAGCAGGCGGCGGCGCGCGCGACCGGGCAGCCGGCGCCGTGAGGCGCGGGCGTGGAGGCGGTCAGCGGAGCTCGGGCAGGCCCAGGGCGACGGCCGTCACCATGCGCTTGAGCGTCGGCAGGAACGGGGGGCACGCGGCGGCCATGGCGGGGTCCTGCGCGTAGAGCTCGCGGATCACCGGCGGCGGGTTGGAGACGGGGTAGAGCAGGCCGGCGGTCATCGTGACCATCCCCACCAGCTCGAACCCCTCGCTCTCGGTCAGGCCGGAGGGCGCGGCGGCGACGCGGGCCGCGAGGTCGGCGATGACCCTCAGCACGACGCGCTTGCACGAGCGGGCGGACTCCACCGAGACGTTGTGCTCGAGGCTGGTGGAGATGTTGCCGAGCAGATCGCACATGAGCGGCCGCGCCGCGAGCGTCTCGGTCAGGGTGGCGACGATGTCCTCGACGTCGCCGGCGTCCCGCAGCCGCTCGCCGACCTCGTCGCCCCAGTCCTGCCACGCCTCGGCGGCCAGCTCGAGGTAGATCTCCTCGCGGGTGCCGAAGTAGCGCCCGACGTTGGACTTGGCCAGCCCCGCGGCGGCCGCGACCCCGCCCAGGCTGACCGCGCGCACACCGTCTCGCATGGCCAGCTCGCGGGCGGCGTCGAGGATGGCCTCGCGCCGCTGCCGCTTGTGCTCGGGCCGCCTGGCCCGGAGGAACCCCTGCTGCGTCATGTCGCAGCAAGCATACGGCGACGATAAAAGACCATCGTTCTCTTGTTAGGAGTACGCCGTTCTCTTGTTAAGAGTACAGCGTTCTGTTAACGTCGGCGGACATCGGACGGTGGACGTCCCCTGGCAGGAGGAAGTACATGGTCGAGCTACACCTGCGCGTCAACGGCACCGCCCGGACACTCGATCTGCCGCCACAGGTCAGCCTGCTGGACGCGCTGCGCGAACATCTCGGCCTCACCGGCACCAAGAAGGGGTGCGACCAGGGCGCGTGCGGGGCGTGCACGATCCTGGTGGACGGCGAGCGCGTCAACTCCTGCCTGACGCTGGCCGTGCAGTACGACGGCCGCGACATCACCACCATCGAGGGCGTCTCAGGCGCGCAGGGCCCGCATCCGCTGCAGACGGCGTTCGTCCGCCACGACGGCTTCCAGTGCGGCTACTGCACCTCCGGCCAGATCTGCTCGGCGATCGGCATGCTCGCCGAGCACGCCGCCGGCGCGCCGAGCCTTGCCACCGAGCACCTCGCGGCACCGGGCGCCGAGCTGTCGGACGCCGAGATCAGGGAGCGCATGAGCGGCAACCTGTGCCGCTGCGGCGCCTACAACGGCATCGTGGACGCCATTCGCGAGGTCGCCGCCACGCGAGCCGAAGCGGGACTCTCCGCGGACGGCGACCGGGGGGCGCCCCGCGCGGACGGCGACCGGCGGGCCGTCCAGACGGCGGCCAGGGCGGAGGCGGGGCGATGAGGCCGTTCGCCTACGTGCGCGCCGGGGACGTCCCGGCCGCCCTTCAGGCCATCGCCACCGAGCCCGGTGCGAGGTTCATCGGCGGCGGCACCAACCTGGTCGACCTGATGCGCCAGGACATCGAGCGCCCCGCGACCGTCGTCGACATCACCGGCCTCCCGCTGGACCGGGTGGAGGAGACGCGGGACGGCGGACTGCGCATCGGCGCTCTGGTGCGCAACAGCCACCTGGCCGCCCATCCGGCGGTCCGCGCGCGGTATCCGGTTCTGTCGCAGTCGATTTTGAGCGGCGCGTCGGCGCAGCTGCGCAACATGGCGACCGTCGGCGGCAACCTGCTGCAGCGCACCCGCTGCCCCTACTTCTACGACGGCGCCGCCGCCTGCGGCAGGCGCGAGCCCGGCAGCGGATGCGACGCGATCGGGGGGCTCAACCGCGATCACGCCGTGCTCGGCGCCGGGGACGGGTGCGTCGCGACGCACCCGTCCGACATGTGCGTCGCCCTGGCCGCCCTGGACGCCGTGGTGACGGTGGAGAGCCTGCGCGGGGAACGGCGCATCCCGCTCGCCGACTTCCACCTGCTGCCCGGCGACACCCCGCATATCGAGACCGCGATCGAGGCCGACGAGCTGATCACCGCGGTGGAGCTGCCCGCCTCGGCGGTCGCGGCGACCTCCCGCTACCGCAAGGTGCGCGACCGGGCGTCCTTCGCCTTCGCCCTGGTCTCGGTCGCCGCCGCACTGGAGGTCCGCGACGGCGCGGTCACCGGCGTGCGGCTCGCCCTCGGCGGCGTCGCGGCCAAGCCGTGGCGGGCGCGCGAGGCGGAGCGGCTCCTGCTCGGGGCGCCCGCCACCGAGGAGGAGTTCAGGCGCGCCGCCGAGGCCGAGCTGGCGCCCGCCGTCGCCCTGTCCAGCAACGGTTTCAAGATCGAGCTGGCGCGACGCACGATCGTGGCGACACTGCGCCGGCTCCTCATCGACGGGAGCGCCGCATGACCCGGACCGACGCGCACAGCCCGCCCGACGCACACGACCCGAACGGCACGTTCGGCCGGAACGGCCCGCACGACCCGCACGACCCGAACGACCCGAACGACGCGAACGACGCGCTCGGCCCGCATGGCGCGCTCGGCCCGCATGGCGCGCGGACGGCGCCGAGCCGAGAGGCGGCACCGGGCCCGCAGCGCGCTCCCGAACACGGGGGCGGCGCGGGCCGCCTCGTCGGCAGGCCCGTCGACCGGGTCGACGGCCCGCTGAAGACCAGCGGCGCGGCCCGCTACTCGGCCGAGTACCCCTATCCCGATCTGGCCTACGCCGCCCTGGTGCACGCGACGATCACGCGCGGGCGCGTCACCGGCCTCGACACCGCGGAGGCGGCGGCCGTGCCCGGCGTGCTCGTCGTCATCACCCACCACAACGCGCCGGTGCTGAAACCTCCGCCACCGGTCAGCGTGATGAACCTCAGCACCCTGGCCTCCGGCACGTCGGTCGCCTACCTCAACACCGACGAGGTGCACTGGAACGGCCAGCCGGTGGCGGTCGTCGTCGCCGCGACCCTGCACGCCGCCCAGCACGCCGCGCGCCTGGTGAAGGTCACCTATCAGCCGTCGCCCGCCACCGTCGACTTCGCCGCGGAAGAGCCCAACGCCAAGCCGCAGAAAAGCGACATGCTCTCGGAGGGCTCGGCGGAGAAGGGCGACGCCGAGGACGCGCTCGCGGCGGCGCCCGTGTCGGTCGACCTGCGGTTCACGACACCGCCGCACACCCACAACGCGATCGAGCCGCATGCCACGACGGCGGCGTGGGACGGCGACCGGCTGACCGTCCACGACGGGTCGCAGAACGTGGCCTGGACGCGCGACCACCTCGCTCTGCGGTTCGGCGTGCCGGCGTCCGGGGTGCGGGTGATCTCGCCGTACGTCGGCGGCGCCTTCGGCGGCAAGACCATGGTGTGGGCCGGGACCATCCTCACCGTGATGGCGGCCCGGGTGAGCGGCCGGCCGGTGCGGATGATGCTCACCCGCGAGGGCGTCTCACGCACGGTCGGCGGGCGCACCCCCTCTGCGCAGCGGGTCGCGCTCGGCGCCCGCCGCGACGGACGCCTGACCGCGCTCGTCCACACCAGTGTCACGCAGGTCGGCCGGGTCGGCGGCCACCGCGAGCAGGTCACCTCCCAGTCGCGGCACCTCTACGACGCCGAGAACATCCTCCTCCGGCAGAACCTGGTCGAGCTGGACGCCGTCTCCAACACCTACATGCGCGCCCCCGGCGAGGCCATCGGCACCTTCGCGCTCGAGGCCGCGGTCGACGAGCTGGCCTTCGAACTCGGCATCGACCCGATCGAGCTGCGCATGCGCAACGAGCCCGGGCGCGATCCGATCGACGGCAGGCGGTTCTCCCACCGGAAGCTGCGGGAGGCGTACGCGCTGGGCGCGCGGCGGTTCGGCTGGTCCGAGCGCACGCCTGAGCCCGGCTCGATGCGCGACGGCGGATGGCTCGTCGGCATGGGCGTCGCCTCGGCCTACCACCCGTCCTTGCGGCTCGCCGCCAACGTCACCGTGCGCCTGTCGGCCGACGGGACGGTGCTGGTGCGGTGCGGATTCCACGAGATGGGCATGGGCGGGGCGACCGCCCAGGCGCAGATCGCCGCCGACGCGCTCGGCGTGCCGTTCGAGGCGGTACGGGTGGAATATGGCGACTCCGACCTGCCCACCGGACCAGGAGCGGGCGGCTCCGCCCAGACCGCCAGTGTGGCCGCGAGCCTGTCGGCCGCCTGCGAGAAGCTGCGGGGCTCGGTGCTCGCCCTGGCCCGGCGGTCGAAGGACTCGCCTCTGCGCGGACACCGCGCCGCCGGCCTGCGAGCCCGCGACGGCGGCCTTTGGGCCTCTGCGGGCGGATCCGTCACCGGCGAGACGTACGCCGCGATCCTCACCCGTGCGGGCCGCCCGTACGTCGAGGCCGCCGTCGGCTCCGACACGCGCGCCGGCACAGCGGTCGGCCAGGCGCGGTTCATGACGCGGTTCCTTCTCGACCGGCGCCGCTGGGTGAAGGCCGCGTGCGGGGCGCAGTTCTGCGAGGTGCGCGTCGACCCCGACACCGGCGAGGTCCGGGTGTCACGCTGGGTCGGGGCCTTCGACGTCGGCACGGTCATCAACGCCAAGACCGCCGCCTCCCAGCTCCGGGGCGGCATCGTGATGGGCATCGGCATGGCCCTGTCGGAGGAGACGCTGGTCGATCCGCGCAGCGGGCGCGTCATGAACCCCGGGCTCGGCGGGTACCACGTCCCGGTGCACGCCGACATCCCGCCGATCGACGTCTGCTACCTCGACGACCCCGACCCGACCATGCCCCTCGGCCTCATCGGCGTCGGCGAGGTCGGCATGACCGGCGTCGCCGCCGCCGTCGCCAACGCCGTCCACCACGCCACCGGCAGACGCCTCCGCGACCTCCCCATCACCCCCGACAAGCTCCTGTGACCCCCCGCGGGCGGCCGAAGCGGCGGTGGGACCCGGTTCGGTAGGTTGTGTCGGGTGTCCGTCGCGCCTGGTAAGCCGTCCGTGCCCGCAGTGAGCCCCTCCGCCCGCCTGCGGTGGCTGGACGCTCTGCGGGGCATCGGGGCCGCCGCGGTGGTGGGCGAGCATCTGCTGCCGTGGGTGGTCCCGTGGTTGCGGCCCTACTGGTTCAACCTCGGCATCTACGGCGTTCTGGTGTTCTTCCTGGTCAGCGGCTACATCATCCCGGCGTCGCTGGAGCGGCACGGGGACGTGCGCGCGTTCTGGATCAGCCGCGCCTTCCGGCTGTACCCGCTGTACCTCCTGGTCATCGGCATGGTGCTGGCGATGGCCTGGTACCTGCCGGTGCGCGACGCGGTGCCGCGCGACCCCGCCGCGGCGGTGGCGCACGCCACCATGCTGCTGGACGTGGTCGGGGTCGGCGGCGTGGCGGACACCATGTGGACGCTGTCCTACGAGATGGTCTTCTACCTGATGGTCACCGCACTCTTCGTGACCGGCGCGCACCGGCGCAGCGCCACCTCCGCGCTGCTGTTCGGGGTCGCGGCCGTCGTCGTGGCCGCGCTCGTGCCGGCCGCCATGCTGCGGGGCGCCTGGCTCGCGTGGGTCTCGGGCGGGGTGTTCGCCGCCGGGCTCGCGTGCGTGGTGTCGGGACGGTTCCGCAGGACCGGCGCCTGCGCGCTCGGCGTCATGGCGCTGGTGCTGCTGTTGCTGGGCAGCCGCGTGCCCTGGCTCGGCGTGCTCATCCTCGCGGTGATGTTCGCCGGCACCGCCGTCCACCGCTGGGAGCGCGGCGCGGGCCCGTTCTGGCCCATCGCGCTCACCTTGGCGCTGGTCGCCGTCACCCCGCTCCCCGCCCTGCAGTCCGGATGGTGGTGGTCCGCGCCGCGAGTGTGGATCACCACCGTCGCGCTCGCCTGCGTGACCTTCGCGGCCGCGTTCGCCCTGCGCCACAGGCGCGTCCCGGGCTGGCTCACCTGGCTCGGGCTGGTCAGCTACTCGCTCTACCTGCTGCACCATCCGCTGCTGCGGCTGTACGTCTCACTGACCGGCGACCTGCGCTGGTCGGCCTGGCAGGTCCAGCTCCTCATGGCCGCGCTGTTCGTGGCGCTGATCCTGCTCGCCGCCTGGGTCACCCACCGCCTCGTCGAACTCCCCGCCCAGCGGCTGGGCCACCGGCTCGCCCGCCCGGCCATCCCCGCCGGCCGCCGGCGCAGCGCCTCTCCGGCGGCTTAGACCGTGACTCATGCGGGGTTCGACCGTCAGCCGGCCGTGGACGCGAGCGCGTTCGACTCCGTCGGCGCGCTTGGGTGCTTGGCGCGCGACCGCCCGGAATCGCCAGGCGTCAGACACCGAGTCTGCCCGGTCAGCCGACCCGGTGGCTCCCATCAGTCGAAGACGACGACCTGACGTCCGATCACGTCACCTCGAGCCAGCGCGTCGAGCCTGTCGTTGATGTCCTCGAGCTTGACCGGCGTGACGGTGTGTTCGATCCGGCCTTCGCCGGCGAGGGCAAGGACCTCGGTGAGGTCGTTGTGGTTGCCCCAGAAAGATCCGGAGAAGGACCTCTCGCCGGACACGAACGGGAACAGCGGCAGTTCGACACGCCGGCCCATCAGGCCCACCGACACCAGAGCTCCTTCGCAGGCCAGGAGAGAGGCGTTGAGCGCTAGCGACTCTGGAGCTCCGGAGCAGTCCAGGACGGCGTCGGCCTCTCCACGACCGGTCAGCTCCGCAAGCTCGGCCCGCACCTGATCGCTCGTCTTGCCTCGGGTGTTCACGGTGTGGTCGGCGCCGTTCTGCCGAGCCACGGCGAGTTTGCCGTCGCTGCGCGCGAACGCCACCACGGTCGCGCCGCTGCCGAGCAGTCCCGCATACTGCACGCCGTAGCTTCCGAGTCCGCCGATCCCGCTGACGATGACCGTGCGTCCCGGCCCCAGCCGTCCGGCGGCGCGGAGCTTCTTCATTCCGCGATAGGGGGTCAGCCCGGCATCCACCAAGGGCGCCAGGTACTCAGGCTTGAGATCCACACTCGGATCGATGCGGACGAGGTGGCGGCTGGGGGCCGTGACGTACTCGGCGAAGCCTCCGGGCGGCCCGAAGCCGATCCACCCCCCGCTTCCTGTGCACAGTTGCTCGTTGCCCTCATGGCACTGCCGGCACGTTCCGTCGCCCCAGGCAGGGTCCACGACCACGAGATCGCCTTCCGACAAACCGCCAGAAGCAGGAACATCGGCGCCCATCCGAGCGACGTGACCCGCGATTTCGTGACCGGGAATATAAGGGAATACGAGCTCCGTGGAAAAGTAGCCGTCAAGGAGCTGGAAGTCGCTGCGGCACATTCCTGTGGCCCGGACCCGGACGAGGACCTCGCCCGGCCCCGGCTCAGGGACCGGAACCTCTTCGATCAGCAGCGGCCGTTTGTATCCGTGCATTCGCGCTGCGCGCATCCTCATGACGCCTCCCCGGCATGCTGCCGCAGGACACCGGCCGCTTCGGTGTGCTGGAGTTCCGGTTGCCGCTGAACGGGCCCGATCGCTGCCAGCCCACAACGGGTAGCTGAGATTTCAATCGGCGTGTGGCAGTACATGACGAATCAATCGACGATACCGGATGTTCATCACTGTATTCGGTTTCAGTGGTGGGCAGTGGAGATCTTCGGCCACGGTGAAGGAAAGGCGGGTGGCGGATCGTCCGGATGGGTCAATTTCCTGCCCATCTCCGTCAAGTGCGTTCGCCGTGCGTCTCGGACAGCGGACAGTGATTCATCTGGGGATCGGGCCCGTCAGATCGTTCGTGGACGCAACCTGGACGCGTTCCTTCGACGGCTTGTGCCCGATGAGTCGCAGAAGTGGTTCCACCGGGTGGTGCCGTCGGCGCCGACGCGGCCGCACGGTGGCGGGCGCTGCCGCCGGCTCACCCGACGAGTCGTCGTCTCAGGCCGCTATCGCGGCGCCTCCGCGGCTGCTTAGCTGGTAGGCGTCGTCCAGGCGGATGCCGCGTTCCCCACCCGGGAGGATGCCCTGTGCTCCAGTTCGATCCGTTCGACCACGCACTGCACGCCGACCCATGGCCCGTCTACGAGCGATTACGCGAGGAAGCGCCGCTCTACCGCAACGACGAGCTCGATTTCTGGGCGCTGTCCCGGCACGCCGACGTCTCGGCGGCCTTCCGCGACAGCGGCCGCTTCTCCAGCGCGTACGGGGCCACCCTGGAGCTGTGGGGGCCGGACGCCCACCAGACGGGCTCGTTCGTCGCGATGGACCCGCCCCGCCACACCCAGGTCCGCGCCCTGGTGTCGGCCGCCTTCACCCCGCGCCGGGTCGCCGCCATGGAGCCGGCGATCAGGAAGCTCGCCCGGCACCACCTGGACGCGGCGCTGTCCGAGGGCGGCACGTTCGACCTCGTCGCCGACTACTCCACCAAGGTCCCCGTCGATGTCATCTCCGCGATGCTCGGCGTCCCCGAGCACGACCGGGACCGGCTGCGCGACTGGTCGGAGCGGATCCTGGCCCGCGAGGAGGGGGTCCGCGGCGCCAGCCAGGCGATGACGGAGGCGGGGGCCGCCCTGGCCGGCTACTACGCCGAGCTGGTCGCCTCGCGGCGGCGCGAACCCGCCGGCGACCTGACGACGGCGCTGATCGGCGCCGAGATCGACGGGGTCCGCCTGGCCGACCACGACATCGTCCCTGTGCTGATACTGCTCGGCGTCGCCGGGAACGAGACCACGACCAAGCTGGTCGGCAACGCCTGGCACGCCGCTTGGCGGCACCCCGGTCAGCGGGCCGCGGCCTGGGCGGGGAACATCCCCGGCTGGATCGAGGAGACCCTGCGCTACGACGGTCCCGGTCAGATGTCGGTCCGCCGGGTGAGCGCCGACACCGTCCTGCACGGGGCGACCGTGCCGGCCGGGTCCCGGATGCTGCTGCTCACCGGGGCGGCCAACCGCGACCCTCGGGTCTTCCCCGACGCCGGCCGCTTCGACATCGCCCGCGACACCGCCGATGCGATCCCGTTCGCCGTCGGCCGGCACTTCTGCCTCGGCGCGGGACTCGCCCGCCTGGAGGCACGGATCATGCTGGAGGAGCTGGTCGCGGCGGTGCGCGAGGACTACGAGGTCGACGCCGGGCGCGCCGTGCGGGCGCACAACCCGAACGTGCGCGGGTTCGCGTCACTTCCCACGTCGGTCGTGGCGCGCTGAGCCGGTCCGCGGGGTGGCGGGACAGGGGAAGGGAATGTACAGCCGCGTGATCTCCAGACGCTCGTCGGCCGCGCAGGCGCCACGGTGGCTGATCCGCCTGCCGCTCTGGGGTGCGGGGGCCTGGCTCGCGTACGTCGCCCTGCAGCATCTGCTGTCCGGCCGGTTCTGGCTGTGGCTGCTGCCCGACCTGGCCCCGCCGCTGGTCTACCTGGCCGTCCCGCTCGTGCTGCTGGCCGCCGCGCCGCTGGCCGGGCGGGCCTGGCGGTGGTGCGCGGTCCTGACCGCCGCGGCGCTGGTCCTCGGCGCCGGCCGATGCGGGCTGAACCTGGGCGTGGCGTCCTCAGCCGACGGCCCCGCGCCGGCCGGCGCCGTGCGCGTGTTCTCGTGGAACACCGAGTACTGGCACCAGAGCGACGACCCGGACCGGTTCTACGAATTCCTCAAGGACCAGCGCGCCGACGTCTACCTGCTGCAGGAGTATTTGAACTGGGTCGGCGGCGACCCGCGGCAGGTGGACGACCTGGCCCGCCTGCGCCGGGAGTTCCCCGGGTACCACATCGCCGCCCTCGGCGAGCTGGTCACGCTGTCGCGCCACCCGATCGTGGCGTCCCCGCCGGTCGGGCCGGCGCGGACGCTCGGGCCCCGGCCGCCGTGGCGGGCGGCGTTCGACCTGGCCAAGGTGCTGCGGACCGACCTGCGCGTCGGCGCCTCCACCCTGTCGATGTACAACGTGCACGTCCCCACGCAGTACATGCTCGACGAGAACCCGCTGACCTCCCGGTTCTACGCCAATCTGCAGGCGAGGAACGCCGCGCGCAAGGCGCAGTTCGACGGCCTGCGCGACGACGCCGGCGCCAACGCCGGCCCCGTCCTGGTAAGCGGCGACTTCAACAGCACCGCGGCCATGGGCGACATGGACTGGCTGTTCGACCGGATGGAGAGCGCCAACCGGGCGGCTCCCTACCTGCATCCCTCGTCGTGGCCCGCCGGCGGCCCCGCCCTGTGGCAGCTCGACTGGACCTTCACCTCGGCGGCCCGCGTCCACGGCTACCGTCTGGTCGACCCGCTCGGCATGTCCGACCACCGCGCGCAGGCGCTGATCGTCAGCGTGGCGGAGCGTCAGAGCGAGGTGGCGCCGAACGCGGCCGGGCCGGCGGCCCCGGCGATGGCGGCCGCGCCGGCACCGCCCCGGTGGAGGTGGTCACCGCTGTCCGGGCCGGCGCGGTAGGCGGCCGGCCGGGGTGGCCCCGGGAGGGAAATGTCGGGAGGCTCTGGTAGAGGTTTGGTCATGGGCGTGAGCATTGATGAGTTCCTCGAGCTGCTGGCCAGGCTGCCTGAGGTGAAGCAGGAGGACGGCGGCGAGTGGACGGCGCTGAAGGTGCGCGGCAGGGGCTTCGGCTACCTGTGGGAGCGCACGCGCACCGTCGGGCTGAAGGCGACGATCGAGGAGCAGATCGCCCTGGTCGCCGAGCGGCCCGAGGTGTTCGAGGTCCAGTTCACCGCCGGCCGTTTCGGGTGGGTCGTGGTGCACCTGGACAAGATCGACGCCGACGAGCTGTTCGAGCTCGTCACCGAGGCGTGGTGCCTCACCGCCCCGCAACCGCTCGTCGACGCCCACGAGGCCGCCGGCGGCATCCCTTTCGCCACCTGACCCGTCACGAGCACGGGGCGAGGGCGACTCACGCGGCGCGGGTCACGGCTCACGCGCCGTGGGCGACGGCTGCTCTCGCGGTGGTGTGCACGGTCCAGCACAGCAGGGCGCCCACGGCGTACCAGAGGAGGTCGGGGGCGTTGAAGGTCGTGCCGAGCACGAGGCGTGCCACCGGGCTGCGCGCGGCGAGATCGGCTGGAATGCCTGTGAGCTGGGCGAGCTCGACCAGCCAGCTCGCGGCGAGCGCGACGCCCGCCGCCCGCGCCGGCCGCAGGCGCGGCGCCGCGGCCAGCACGAGCGTGTACAGCAGGACGGTGTACAGCAGGTCCCCGGCGTACTTGGCCGCCGCCCCCTCGAACGCCGCCCGGACGCCGAGCCCCGCCACGACGGTCGCACCGGCGGCGAGGCAGGCGACCAGCCGCCGGAGCATCATCCGGCAACGATACCCCGCTTCCGAAGGCCCGCCGTCCGAGCGGTGAGGCCGGCGAGGCGGCTCCCCCGAGACGCCGCGATCACGACCGGAG
This sequence comes from Sphaerisporangium dianthi, assembly GCF_042654065.1. Classification (NCBI taxonomy): domain Bacteria; kingdom Bacillati; phylum Actinomycetota; class Actinomycetes; order Streptosporangiales; family Streptosporangiaceae; genus Sphaerisporangium; species Sphaerisporangium dianthi. Next base: position 76,370 of record NZ_JBHSFP010000035.1, read on the forward strand.
GCCCGAGGCGGCCGGGCGGGTGGTGCGGAAGCGGGCGCGGTAGGCCGCCGGCGGCACGCCCAGTTCGCGGACGAACGCCCGCCGCATCGTCTCCGGAGAGCCGAACCCGATGCGGCGGGCCACGACGTCGAGCGGCCTGTCGCTGGTCTCCAGCATGATGCGCGCGCTCTCCAGGCGGGTGAGCTCGACATAGCGGGCGGGGCTGAGCCCGGTCTCCTTGCGGAACAGCCGGGTGAGCTGCCGGACGCTGAGCCCGGCGCGCGCCGCCATGGCGGCCAGGCCGTGGTCGCCTGCCGGGTCGACGGCCACGGCGTCCAGGACCGGGCGCAGCGGCGTGCGGCTCTGCCCGCCGGCCAGCATGCGGACGCTGAACTGCGACTGGCCGCCGGGCCGCTGCATGAACACCACCAGGTGCTTGGCGACGGTGCGGGCGAGGCCGGCGCCGTAGTCCTCCTCGACCAGCCCGAGAGCCAGGTCGATGCCCGAGCTCACCCCCGCCGAGGTGACGATGTCGCCGTCCCGGACGAAGATCGCGTCCCGGTCCACCTCGATGCCCGGGTAGGTCCTGGCGAGCCGCTCGGCCAGCTCCCAGTGCGTGGCGGCGCGCCGCCCGTCCAGCAGCCCGGCGGCGGCCAGGACGAACGCTCCGGCGCAGACCGAGGCCGTGTGCCCGGCGCGGCCCGACAGCCGCCGCACCTGGCTCAGCAGCGGCTCGTCGGCGGCCGTCGCGTCCACGTCGGGGCTGCCGGGAACGAGCAGGATGTGCCCGCCGTCGTCCAGTTCCTCCAGGGCCACGTCCGCGCCCAGACGCACGCCTCCGCTGGTCCTGATGTCCCGCCCGCCGAGCGAGGCGATGAGCGGCCGGTAAGCGGCGCCGTGTTCGCCGGCCATGGTGAACACCTCCAGCGGCCCTGTCACGTCCAGCAGGCGGACGCCGTCGTACACGACGACGACCACGGTTCGACCCTCCTGCCGCTGCGGCGTGACCATGGCTTCAGTCTGCTCCCCGCCTCAGACGACCAGCGGCGGCGACACCGTGGCGCGCGGCCCGACCTCGTGGCCGTTCTCGAACATGTTCCCTCCGTGTCAGGACGCGGCGTGCTCGCGCTGGAAGAGCGCGGCGGCGGCCGCGACGATCAGCAGGGCCGCCGACAGCCACAGTCCCCGGGCGATGCCGCCGTCGCCGTCGGAGAGCAGACCCGAGGCCAGCGGGCCGACGGCCTGCCCGATGGAGAAGGCGACCGTCAGCAGGGCGATGCCCGCGGTCCAGCCCGCCGGCGGCAGCATACGCCGGGCGATCAGGGTGGCCGCGGTCGGGCCCGCCATGAACCCGGCGCCGAAGACGACCGCCGACAGCAGGGCCGAGGACGTGCCGGGCGTCATGAGCAGCAGGGGCAGCACGCCGGCGAAGACCAGAGCCGCGATGAGCGCGGGCGCGTGTCCGCCGCGCAGCCGCCCGGCCAGGTGGCCCCAGACAGCCAGCGTGGTGACCACCGAGGAGACGCCCAGCACGATGAAGAACAGGGCGGTCGCCGAGGAGCCGAGCCCCTGCGTCCTCAGCAACGCGACCGCGAAGGTCATGTAGCTGACATATCCGGCACCGAACAGGACGTACCAGGCGAAGGTCGGGGCGAGGCGGCGCAACTGGCGACGGGCCAGGACGGCGGCCTGCGCACCGGCGGGCTCGGGGACGTGCCTGGCGCCCAGCCACGCGGGCAGCAGCGCGACCACGGAGGCGGCGCCCATCAGCAGCCAGCCCAGCCGCCAGCCCGCGTCGCCGGCCGACAGCGCGGCGGGCACGACGATCCCCGAGATCACCATGCCGATCCCGACGCCGGCCATGTACACCGCGATCGGCAGCGCCGAGGGGCGCCGGGTGCCGAAGGCGACACGGGAGGCCAGCGCCGAGCCCACGACGAAGGTGACGGCCGTGGTCAGCCCTCCGGCGAACCGAAACGCCAGCAGCGCGGCGAAGTTCGCCGAAGCGGCGGTCGCCACGATCGCGAGGGCGCTCACCGCCAGTCCCCACCAGAACGCCGCGCGGTCGCCCAGCCTGCGGGCCCAGTACGCGGCGGACGCGGCGCCCAGGATGTAGCCGGCGGCGTTGGCGGTGTTCATGCCGCCGGCCTGCGCGTAGCTCCACCCGAGCCTCTGGTGCATGGGAGGCAGCAGCAGGGCGTAGGCGAAGCGGGTGAAGCCGAGCGCGACCACCGGCCCGCCGGCCAGGCCGAGCGCGATCAGCACCTGCCGCGCGACGCCGGCACGCTCCCCCTGGGACGGAGAGGTGACCGCGGTCATGGACGGCCTTCGCCGCGCGTGAACCACATGATGATCGTCCTTCCGGTCGTGTCGTGAGGCCGTCAATTCCTCAAGCCACCAGGAAGCACCATCCATGGCCGTCGATCCGGCCACCCATCCCTCGAATCAGGCCATCAGCGGAGGCCCGCGTGCACCGCCGTCAGCAGAACGGTCCTTCGGCGGCCACGAACTCGCGCAGCGTGAGGGGCGGGCGCCCGCCGACGCGCTCGATCGCCTCGGTCACCTGGTAGAGCTCGTGGTGCCCGCCGATGAGGCGGAACAGCTCCCACAGGTGAGAGAGATGCTCGACGGCGACCGCGTCGTCGTAGAGCGTCATCGCCTTGCGCCGCCACTCCTGCGGATGCTGGTCGAGGTAGACGAGCGACTCGCCGAAGGTCCGTGCGGCCTCCCCTATGGTCATGACCTCGCCGGTCAGCCGGCAGATCGGCTCGACCTCTCCCTCAGGCGAGGTCAGCGCCCCGACCGCCACCCGCGCCACGTCCGTCGCGGCGATCAGCGGGAGCACCGTGCCGGGCGACCCGAGCGGCAGGGCCAGCTCACGCCCGCCTCCGGCTCGCACCAGGACGGCGAGGTTCTCGAAGAACACCCCCGCGCGCAGGTGGACGGCGCCGACACCGGCCCGGTCGAACAGCTCTTCCGCGACCCAGTGGCGGCGCATGTGCGGCGTGCCGGCGTAGGGGTCGGCCGCGAGCTGCGACACCTCGACCACGCGCTCGAGCCCTTCCCGCCGTGCCGCCGCGGCGAAGACGGCCGCGGCGTCGAGCATGCCCTCGGTCACCGGATAGGTGAAGAACGCCCGGCGCACCCCGGCGAACGCGGGGATCACCGAGGTGATCTCCCGCAGGTCGCCGGCCACCACCTCCGCGCCCAACGCGCGCAGGCGCTCCGCCCTGGCGTCCTCGTGGTGCACCAACGCCCGTACGGCCTGCCCTCGTTCGAGCAGCATGCGGGCGACGTGCAGCCCGGTCGACCCCTGCCGCCCTCCCGCCGCGCCCGTGACCAGCACCGGTTCCATCGCGCCTCCTCTGTGAAGTCTCGTTCGGTCCCCCTGGCCACCCGTGGCCCGCGAGGAGCCGCCGCGCGGCCGCTCCCCGTGGCCCCGCACTCGATCACCGCCTTGTGTCCCGCGCCCGGCTCACAAGGTGACGGTGAAGGCGCCGAGCCCTTCGAGCGTGCGCAGGAACGGCTCGGCGGGGAACACCTCGGCGGCGCTGAGAACGCCGCCCTTGGCCGGGACGTCGCCGCCCGCCAGCCGCAGGGCGCCCTCCACCGAGGCCAGCGCTCCCGCCCGCCACAGATCGTGCCCGGTGAGGTGCCCGGCACGGCCCCCGTGCTCTGTGATCGCCTGGACGGCGACGGTGAAGTCGGTGCGCGCCCGGGTGGCGGGCGTGACGTGCTCGCTCTCGAAGACGCCCTCCTCCTCGAACGTCCTGGCCGTCAGCATGGCCTCGACGTTGCGGGCGGGGATGTGGCGCGGGATGGTCAGCGCCTCGGGGAAGGGCACGGGAGCGATCATGGTCCGCGGGCCGAGGGGCGGAGGGAAGGCGAACACCGCGTTGCGCGGCTCGACGTACCCGACGCGCAGGGCGCCGTCGGTGAAGCCGATGCGCCGCGTCTCGGCGAAGAGCTGCCGGGCCGTGGCGAGCGCTCCGGTGGTGAGCCGCCAGCCGCTCACCGCGTAGGCGACCGTCACCCGGTCGATGCCGGTCATGCCGCCGGCCACGGCCGCGGCGAGCAGGTCGCCGAGGCCTCCGTAGAAGCTGAGCGAGGGGATCATGGTGGCCCCCGTGTGCTGGGCCGGCGCCTGCAGCGCGTCGAACAGGTGCTTGACGTGGTGCGGCTCGACCGCGTGGTCGATGTAGTGGCAGCCGGCCTCGGCGGCGGCCGACGCGACCGGCTCGCCGGTGATCGAGAACGGGCCCGCGCAGTGGATCAGCACGGCCGCGCTCTCGGCGAGCCCGCGCAGGGCCGCCGGGTCGTCCAGCGGGGCGTGGTGGGCCCGCGCGCCGTACTCGGCCGCCATGGCCTCCAGCGCGGCGGGGTCTCGCCCGGCGAGCACCATGGCCTGCCCGCGAGCGTGCAGCTCGGCGGCGACCAGCCGCCCGGTATGCCCGGTCGCACCGTAGATTGCGATGAGCGGTTGGGTCATGACGACTCACTTCCATACCGTGGGTATGTAACCGAGAATCGAATCTATGTTCGCCTCATACGACTGTCAAGGGGGTGCCATGACCCGCCGCACCCAGGCGGAGCGCTCGGACGTGACGACCTCCAAGCTCGTCGCCGCCGCCCACGAGCTGTTCGGGCGCGACGGCTACGCCGCCACCACCATCGAAGCGGTCGCCGCGGCGGCCGGGGTGACCAAGGGCGCCGCCTACCACCACTTCCTCAACAAGGCGACGCTGTTCCGCGAGGTGTTCGTCCGCGAGCAGCAGCGGATCTCGGCCACGCTGGAAGCCTCCGCCGTCGCCGAGCCCGACTCCTGGTCGGGCCTGCTGCGCGGCTGCCTGACCTTCCTGGAGCACTGCCTGGACCCGGCGTTCCGTCGCATCGTGCTGCTGGACGGGCCGGCCGTCCTCGGCTGGGAGGAGGTGCGCGCGATCGAGTACGCGCACACGCTGCGCGTCCTCACCGAGGGCATGCGGGCCGCCATCGCCGACGGGCGCATGGCCGACGGCGACCTGCCCGTCCGCGCCCAGCTGATGTTCGGCGCGCTGTGCGAGGCGGGCATGCTCCTGGCCCGCTCCGACGACCCGCGGCGAGCCCTGCCGGCCGTCGCCACCGAAGCCGCCCGCTTCCTCACCTCCCTGGCCCGCGACCCCACCCAGAACCCCTGACCACACGCGACTTCTACCGCTCGTACACCACCCAGGAACCGGACCGAGTCATGACCGCACGCCCCTCTTCCACCACGGCCCCGCGCGCGAGAGAGATGAACCTCTACCGCCGTTACTTCGATCTCGTCGCCTCCGGCCGCAAGACCATAGAGGTCCGGGTCCAGTACCCCGACCTTCGTGATCTCAAAGCCCGCGACCACATCCGCTTCGTCTGCGACCGCGACGACGCCCTCACCCGTGTCAAGCGCGTCGCCCGCTACAGCAGCTTCGAGGAGATGCTCGACGCCGAAGGCGCCGCCAACGTCAACCCCGACAGCCCTCGCCAGCAGCAACTCGCCGACATCCGCCGCATCTACAGCCCCGAGAAAGAAGCACTCGGCGTCCTGGCCATAGAGATCGAACTCCTGGACCAAGGACACTGATGACCGCACGAGGCCTTCACGCAGATGAACTGGAGCCGGGAGACGTCGACCGGGATGGGGATGTCGCGCATGCCGACTACGCCTCTCGCCTGCCCGTTGAGCAGGCGTGGGGGACGAGGGAGATCACGCGTCGTCACAATCCGGAGGCGATGGCGTCGAAGCGCCAACTAGGGTGCTGATCGCATCCGGCCTGGACGCGTCTCCCGCTCAGGCCGGCTTTTCACTATTGGTGCACGTACTTTTTCTACACGCCGATCCGGTCCGCGAGTTCCCGCAGCTCAGAAGAGGGCGGATCTTGCATGGTCAGCGAATCGGACACCAACTGATGGATAATCCTGTGGTTTTGGATCTGCTCTGGGCGGTGCGGACTGATCGCCCACCTTGGGATGAGACGGGATTTCCGGGACGAGACCGGCGGCCGAGCAGCTCGATCCCACAGCTTGTCGCACAGATATCCATCCAAAGCGCGCAAACAAGACGGTCGCCTGCGGGTGACATGTCAGCGCAATACGCCATCGAGCAGGATCAAACGCCTACAGGACAAACGTTCCTATGGGCCTACTCTGTGCGTGTGAGCAGGAGGCGATACGTCGCCAGAGGTGTGCCCGGCGGCTACCGGATCTGGGACAACAAGGCCCGTCGCTGGTGGGGTGACCTCTACGAGCCATGCCCTGATGACCTTCTGAACGACTCGAATTGCCCCTCATAGGTGCGCAGCGTGGCGCCCCCGAACCAGTTGTGCTTTCCCGGCCGGGGACCGTCAACGGTGTCGATGCTCTGCAAGGCGGCGACGAAGCCGGGCAGGTCGACCGCGAATCCGACCGCATCAGCGATCCGGTCGGCGCTCGCAGGCTCACCGTCAAGCCACTGGTGGACCGACCACGAGAAGGGGTGGCCCGCGCCCGGCTCGCCCTTCGCCAGCGGGGCAGGGATGGGCAGTGGAAGCCGAGCGGCGAGCGGCGGAAGCCACCGGTGTTCCTTTTCAACCGCCAGGGCGTACTCGGAAGCGCTGGGCAAACGCACTGACATTTCGTCGCCGAGGTGGAGGGTCCAGTCATCCCGGCCACCGTTGGCTACGGGCTCGCTCGGGATGTCCGCCCACCGAGGAACTGCCCGGCAGTGAGCCGGTGGGCCTGCTCCGCGTCGACCATGATGCGCTGGGGCAAGGCCGCCCGCTTCCTCGTCTTCCTGGGCCGCGACCCCGTCCGGAACGCCCGAACACACGCGCATCGCGCGCGGACCGCCCCTCCCCCGGCTCCATCGGCCCGCGACCCCGCGCACGCGCGGCGTACGGCCGTCCGGGGATCCATAGCTTTTGGGTGATCGTAAGTTGGTCGTTGACGGAGATTTATTACCTGTGATTGATGGAATTTGTCAGGAAGTTTCCGCCCAGCCGTACCACCTAAATCGGGGGCCCGCGTTCCAACCCCTAGGAGGACGCGCATGGCGCGCACCCAGTCCGTCGACCCACCCCGTGACCTGCTCGGACCCGTCCAGGGAGAGGTCTCCTGGTTCTGCTGCGGCTCGGCCTGGGGGCCGTGCGGCAGCACCGGCAGAGGAGCCTGCGGCACCTGCAACTCCGGCAGCATGCAACATGCCTGGCCCAACACCTCCGACGCGTGCCTGTCGATCACTCGTCCGGACGCCTGCGGCGTCAGCCTCTCCCGCAGGACCTGCGGCTTCTCCCACCGGACGACGGCGCTGTGCACCGGCACCAGCGTCGTCACCTCGATCGCCGACTGCGGCCCGCAGACCGACCTGTTCTGCGGCGAGCGCAGCTGCTGCGGCGCGACCTGCGCCAGCAACCGGCTGATCGACCTGACCCCGGCGGCCTTCAGCAAGATCGCCAGCCTGTCGGCCGGACTGCGGCCGTGCGAGATCTCGACTCCCTAGGAGGCCGCCGATGACCAGCAGAAGGCAACTGCTCAAGTCCGCCGTGCTCGGCGGCGGCGCCGGGGTGCTCGCCGCGACCGCGATGGGGTCGCTCGGCCCCGAGGCGGCCTTCGGCGCCGCCGCGCCCGACATCCAGCCCGGCGCGCCGGACCCGAACTTCGCCGAGGGCCGCATCCGCTCCATCAAGGACAACACGATGTTCGTCCTCGGCTCGAACATGGTGTTCCACCGCATCCGCGTGGTGGACGGGACGAGCCTGTGGAAGCTCGGCCCGGTCGCCTTCGACGCGGCCCGCCCCGGGGACGGGCTGTACGCGCGGGGGGTGCGCATGCCGGACGGCGTGCTCGCCGCGGAGTCGGTGTGGCTGAACATCGTCAACATCAAGGGCCATGTCCGCAACATCACCAGCGAGAAACTGCACCTCGACCACAACGGGCAGGAGATCCTCTGCCACCAGGTGCCGGGCAAGTCGGTCGCCGTCTACTCCGACGCGCCGCCGTCGGCCGACCTCTCGCTGCTGCGCGTCGGCCAGCACGTGCAGGTGCTGGGCGCCTGGCGGCCCGACACCAACCAGGTCGACATCGCCACCGTCTTCTCCCCCCACTAGGAGCGACACATGAACGGGATCGCCGCGCTGCAGCCGTACGTGATCGGCCCGCTCCTGCTGTGGGCGGCCGTGCTGAAACTGGCCGGCCGCCGGATGCGGGCGCAGGCCGGGCGCACCGCCCTGGCGCGCCTGGTCGGCCCGGCGCGCGCGGTCCCTGCCCTCCGGCTCGCCGGCGTGCTGGAACTGGCGGTGGCGGTGGCGCTGCTGCTGCCGCCTTCCGCGCCGGCGGAGGGCGCGGCCGCCGCCGCGCTCTCCGCCGGCTTCCTGGCCTATCTCGCCTACGCCCGCCGCGCCGCGCCCACGTCCTCGTGCGGCTGCCTGGGCGCGCACTCGCAGCCGGTGAACCTGCGCGGCTTCGCACGCGCGGGCCTGCTGCTCGCCGCGAGCGTCGTGGCGGTCTGGGCGCGGCCGTACCCGATCGACGCGCCTTCGGTCGCGCTCGGCGTGGCGGAGGGCGTCGCCCTGCTGGCCCTGTCCCCCGAACTGGACCGCGCCTGGCTGATGCCGCTGCGACGGCTGCTCGTGCGCCTGCGCGATCCCCTCGCCGTGCCCTCGCCCGAGGACGTCCCGCTGGAGGTCAGCCTGCGCCTGCTCTACCGCAGCCCGGCGTACTGCTCGGCGTCCGCGCGGCTGACCTCGGACGTGCGGGAGGCGTGGGACGAGGACGGGCTGCGGTTCGTGGTGTACGCGGCGGGCGGCCGGGCGGCGGTGTTCGCCGTCCCGCTGTCCGGCGACGACCCCTCGGCGGTCCGCGTCGCCCTGACCGACGAGCCCGCGGCCGCCTGAGCCCCCCGCCCGGGCCACCCGTCCGGGGGCCTGGGCCCGCCGGTCGTTATGGTGGCCAGTACACGCACGTGCCGGCGGACTTGGGGGCGAGCCTGTTGACAGAGCGCAAACCGATCGGAGTCTCCTTCGAGACGTGGATCGACCGCCAGATCCGCGAGGCCGCCGAGCGCGGCGCCTTCGACGATCTGCCAGGCGCCGGAAAACCCCTCCCTGACCAGGGGAAACCGCACGACGACATGTGGTGGGTCAAGCGCAAGCTCCAGGAGGAGAACCTGTCGTTCCCGCTGCCCGGCACCTTGGCGCTGCGCAAGGAGGCCGAGGAGGCCCTGGCGGCGGCGGTCGGCGCCCGGACGGAGGCCGTGGTGCGCGAGATCGTCGCGGACATCAACGCCAAGATCGTCGAGGGCCATCGCAAGGCGCTGTCGGGCCCGCCGCTCAACCTGATGCCCTTCGACGTCGAGGAGGTCGTCCGCGACTGGCGCGAGCGGCGTCCTCCCGAGCCCCCATCCGCCGCTCCCCCGCCGGCCGCGCCCGCGCGGCGGGCCAGGAGGCCGCGTTCCTTCTTCGGGTGGCGACGCCGCAAGCCCTGAAGCCGCCGGCCTCCTCGCCGGGCGGTCCGGTGCGTTCGGGGACCGGGTCACCGCCGTCGCGCCCAAGCGCCCAGCCGTCGCCGAACTCCCGGGTCCGGTGAGCCCTCGCCGGGGCCGCCCTCATGGCGAACCCGCCCGGCGGGCCGGCCTCTTGCCGCTTGCGAGCAGCACCGCCCGCATGCGGGGACGGTTCCCGGCCGGGCGAGCGCCACATCCCGTACTCCCGGCATGCGGACAACTCCATCATTTTCATTGCGATGCACGGATCACCCGCACAGGACTCGGCACGGGTGCGATCTTCCAGGGAGGAATTCCGGCCCTGGAGGGTATGTGCGCCCGCATCGCTCGTTCACGATCTCGTCCCTGGCGGCCCTGGCCTCGGTACTCGTGGCCACGGCCGGGCCCGTACCGGCGGCGTCCGCCTCCCCCGCTCCTCCCCCGGCCGCCGCCGTCCCCACACTCGCGCCGGGATGCGACCCGGTCGGCGGGGCCGACTGCCTGCTGCCCTTCCCGAACGACTGGTTCACGGCGCCGGCGCGGACTCCCACGGGACTGCGGCTGAACCTGTCGGCCGCGATGACACCGAAGAACGCCGCGGGCACGCCCATCGACCCGGCGGCCTGGAACCGCTCCGACGGGTTCTCTCCGGGCTCGATGCTGCTGGCGCACGTCCCCGGCCTCGACCTCGCCGCCACCGGGGCCGCGCCGGTGACCGACGCCGGCAGGTCGCTCAGGCGGGACGCCCCGATCGTGATCGTCGACACCCGCACCGGGGAGCGCTGGCCCTACTGGGCCGAACTGGACGCCAACGCGACCGACCCGGCCCGCAGGGCGCTGATCGTCAGACCTGCGAAGAACTTCCTGGAAGGCCACCGCTACGCCGTCGCGCTGCGGGGCCTGAAGGACTCCTCCGGCTCGGTGATCGCCCCGCCGGAGGTGTTCGGCAGGCTCGCGGGGGCGGCGCCCGCCGACGCCGGCCCGCCGGCGGACCGGCAGGCCGCGCTCCGGCGCACGCTGCGCGACCTGGCCCGCGCCGGGGTCGGCGGCAAGGACCTCTACCTCGCCTGGGATTTCACGGTCGCCAGCGCGCAGGGCCTCGCCGGGCAGGCACTGCGGATGCGGGACGACGCGCTCGCCGGGCTGCGCGGCAGGTCGCCGAGGTTCGCCGTCACCTCCGTCACCGACTTCACCGCGGAGCAGGACGCGAACATCGCGCGGGAGGTGCGGGGCGAGGTCCTGGTGCCCAACTACCTCAGCCGGCCGGGCGGCCCGCCCGGGTCGGTGCTCAACCGCGACGCCGCCGGCCGGCCGGCCCGGTTGGGCGACGACCTGCGCGCGGCGTTCCAGTGCGAGATCCCGCGGTCGGCGTTCCTCAAGCCCGCGCGCCCGTCCCTTTACGGGCACGGCCTGCTCGGCAGGATCACCGAGGTGCGGGCCTCCAACGTCCGGGCGATGGCGGGCGAGCACGGCTTCCTCTTCTGCGCCACCGCCTGGATCGGCATGGCGGAGGAGGACATCCCGAACGTCGGCGGCGTGTTCACCGACTTCTCCCGCTTCGACACCGTGGCCGACCGGCTGCAGCAGAGCCTGGTCGACTTCGTCCTCCTCGGACGCGCGATGACCGGCAAGGACGGCTTGGCCGCCGACCCCGCGTTCCAGGACGCCAAGGGCCGCTCGCTGATCGACCGGCGGGCCGAGCTGGTCTACGACGGCAACAGCCAGGGCGCCATCGCCGGCGGCGCGCTCGTCGCCGTCTCGCCCGACGTGCGCAGGGCTGTGCTCGGGGTTCCGGGCATGAACTACAGCACGCTGCTCAACCGCAGCGTCGACTTCCAGCCCTTCCAGCGGGTCATGGACGGCTACTACCCCGACAAGCTGGACCAGCAGGTGTGCTTCGCGCTGCTGCAGATCCTGTGGGACAGGGCCGAGACCGACGGGTACGCCCAGCACCTGGGCGGCGACCCGCTGCCCGGCTCGCCTCGGCACCGCGTCCTCATGCACGTGGCGTTCGGCGACCACCAGGTCACGACGGTCGCGGCCGAGGTGGAGGCGCGGACCATCGGCGCCCGCGTCCACCGTCCCGCGATCACCCCCGGCCGCGGCCCCGACGTCGTCCCGTACTGGGGCATCCCGCCGCTGCCGCACGGGCCGTACGCGGGCTCGGCGATGGTCGTGTGGGACAGCGGCACGCCCGCTCCCCCGGTGACCAACACGCCGCCGATCGGCCCGGAGTACGGCGCCGACTCGCACGAGGACCCGCGCGCCGACCCGGCGGCGCGCAGGCAGAAGGCCTACTTCCTGACCTCCGGCCTCGTCGTCGACGTCTGCGCCGGCCGTCCCTGCGCGGCGGAGCACACCGGCTGACACGGCGGAGCACACCGGCTGAACGATGCGGCGGGCCCGCCCGTGACGCGCACGGGCGGGGCCGGCGGCGGACCGCCCGCCGGCCCGGGGGCGTGAGCCGGGCCGGCGGGGGCCGATCATCGGGGGCGGGCGGCAGACCGGGGGGCCGTCGCGGGCGGCGGGCTCGGCCGCTCACCCGCCCTTGAGGGGACGGTGATCGCAGGGTCAGGGATGGGGAGAGAAGTCGCCGAAGCGGCCCTGGTGGTACAGCAGGGGACGGTCGGGATCGTGCACCTCCGCCTCGGCGACCAGCCCGACGACCAGCACGTGGTCCCCCACGTTGAAGGTGTCGTACGGCAGGCAGAGCAGGTGCGCCGCGACGTCCCGCAGCAGCGGCGCGCCCAGCGGCCCCGGCCGCCACCGCGTGGGCTCGGCGAAGCGGTCGACGCCCTTGCGGGCGAACCGCGCCGCCAGCTCCGCCTGGTCGCCCGCGAGGACGTTCACCGCGAAGTGGTCGGCCGACCGCAGCCAGGGCCACGTGGTGGACCTCTGGTCGACATAGAACGAGACCAGGGGCGGGTCCAGGCTCACCGAGGTGAAGGAGGTGGCGGTCAGACCCACGGGCACGCCGTCGCTCTGCGCGGTGATCACGACGACGCCGGCGGCGTGCACGGCGAGCGCCTGCCGGAACGTGCCGCCGTCCACCGGCGGGCCAGGCGCCGCGCCTCCGGGCCGGGCGGGCGCGCCTCCAGGCCGGGCGGGCGCGACGGCGGCGGGACTGTCGAGCGCCGTGACACCGGATCGGTCCCGCCCCCGGCCGGCGGACCGGCCGGGCGCCGGACCGGCGATCTGTGCGGGCGCCGCGCCGCCGGGCGGCTGGGCCCCGGTCTGTGCGGCCGCGACGCCGCCGGACGCGGCGGACGCCGTGCCGCCGTCCCGTTCCGCACACCGGGACGGGCGGCGCTGAGCGGGCACGGTCTCGGTCATATCTCCGCCCTTTCCCGCACGGCCGCGGCGACCTGAGGGCCTACCCGTTCGGCCCAGCCGGCGAGGACCGTGTCCAGATCCGCTATCTGCGACTCCAGCAGTGCCAGCCCAGGGGTCGGCACCTGGGCTCCGAGCTCGGTCAGCACCGGGCGCAGGTGCAGCTCGACGGCCAAGGCGTGCCGGGGGTCGCCCATCACCAGCAGCGGCAGCGCCACGGTGCGGGCCAGCGCGCCCGAGGCGAGCCGGTCGAGGAACACCTTCAGCAGGCCGGTGTAGGTGGCCTTGTAGGTCGGGCTGGCCACCACGAGCACCCGGGCCCCCGCGACCGTCTCCAGCGCCGCCTCCACCGCGGGCGACGGGCCCGGCGCGAGCAGGAGCTGCCCGAGCGCCGACAGGTCCACGACCTCCACGGGCCCGTCGTACCCGGCGCGCCGCCCGACCGCCTCGGCGGCCGCCACCGCGGCCGTCAGCGTCCTGGACCCCGGGCGGGGGTTGCCGACCAGCGCGACCGGCGCGCTCATGACGCCACCGCCACGTCGAGCCGTCCGCCGGCCTCTCCCGCCGCGGTCGCCGTCTCGGCCGCCTCACGCGCCGCGTGGCGCGAGGCCGGCCGTTCCAGGCCGTAGTTGCCGCGCAGCGTGCGGCTGTCGTAGGCGGTGCGGAACAGGCCTCTGAACTGCAGTTCCGGTACGACATGGTCGACGAAGTGCTCAAGGCCGCCCGGCAGGACCGGCGGCATGATGTTGAACCCGTCGGCGGCGCCGTTCTCGAACCACGTCTGGATCTGATCGGCGATCTGCTCCGGAGTGCCGGTCACGACCCGGTGCCCGCGCCCGCCCGCCAGGCGGCCGAGGAGCCGTCTCACGGTCAGGTTCTCCCGGCGGGCGAGCTCGATGACCAGCTTGCGGCGGCTCTGCGCCCCCTCGGTCTCGACCGGGATGTCGGGCAGCGGCCGGTCCAGCGCGTCCTCCGCCAGGTCGATGCCCACCAGGTGGGACAGCTGCGCCAGCCCGTAGGCGGGGATGATCAGCTCTTCGAGCTCCTTCTCCAGCCGCCGCGCCTCGTGCTCGGTCGAGCCGATGATCGGCGAGATGCCGGGCAGGATCAGCACGTCCTCGGGGCGCCTGCCGTACTTGGCCAGGCGAGACTTGAGGTCGGTGTAGAACTCCCGGCCGTCGTCCAAGGTCTGCTGGGCGGTGAACACGGCCTCGGCGAAACGGGCGGCGAACTCCTTGCCGTCCTCCGAGGAACCGGCCTGCACGAGCAGGGGGTGCCCCTGCGGCGGGCGGGAGGTGTTCAGCGGGCCGCGGACCCTGAAGTGGACGCCTTCGTGGTCCAGCGCGTGGATCCTCCGGGTGTCGGCGTAGTGCCCACCGGAGCGGTCGGCGACGATCGCGTCGTCCTCCCAGCTGTCCCACAGCTTGGTGACCACGTCCAGGAACTCGGTGGCCCTGGCGTAGCGTTCGGCGTGCGCCGGCCGCTCGATGCCGAAGTTGCGCGCCTCGGCCTCGCTCGCGGAGGTGACGATGTTCCACCCGGCCCGGCCGCCGCTGATGTGGTCCAGCGAGGCGAACTTGCGCGCGACGTGGAACGGCTCGTTGTAGGTGGTGGACACGGTCGCGATCAGCCCGATGTGGTCGGTCACCGCCGCCAGGGCCGACAGCAGGGTGAGCGGTTCGAGGCCGCCGAGCGCGTTGTGCCGGACGTCGCCCTGCAGCGCCAGGCCGTCGGCGAGGAACACCGAGTCGAGCAGGCCGCGTTCGGCGATGCGCGCCAGCTCCTGGTAGTGGCGGACGTCGGTGAGGCGTGCCGGTTCGGTGCGCGGATGGCGCCAGGCCGCCTCGTGGTGGCCCACGCCCATGAGGAAGGCGTTGAGGTGAAGCCTGCGGGTGGTCATGCGGAGGTCCTCCAGGTCGAGAAGCGGCGCTCCACGCTGAGGAGGAGCAGGTTGAACAGCAGGCCGAGCACGGAGATCGTGATGATCCCGGCGTACATGTCGGGGATGCGGAAGCTGAACTGGGCGTCCTGGACGAGGTACCCGAGCCCGGCCTTCGCCCCGACCATCTCGGCGAACAGCAGCACGAGGATGGAGTAGGCGCCGGCCAGCCGGATGCCCGTGAAGATGGTGGGGACGGCGGCCGGGAGGATCACCTTGCGGAACAGCCTGAGCGGGCCGAGTCCCATGGAGCGGGCCGACTTGATCAGCAGCGGTTCCACGGTGCGCACGCCGCCCACCGTGTTGAGCAGGATCGGCCACGCGCAGGCGTAGAGGATGAAAGTGATCTTGGAGGGTTCGCCGAGGCCGAGGATGAGGACGAAGACCGGGAGCAGGGCCACGGGCGAGGTGTTGCGGAACAGTTCGAGCACGGGGTTGAGGAAGTCCGCGACGGGCCGGTACCACCCGATGGCCAGCCCGAGCGGGATGGCGAGCACGATGGCCAGGCCGAACCCGGAGACCGACCTGATCAGCGACGCCTGGAAGTGCTCGACAAGCCGCCCTCCGGCGAGCAGGTCGTACCAGGCGATCAGCACCTCCGACAGCGGTGGCACGAAGACCTGGTCCACCGCCCCGGCACGGGGCAGCAGCTCCCAGGCGGCGGCCAGCAGCAGCAGGGCCAGCGACCGCCGCAGCAGCAGCGCCGCACGTGCCGCGGCCCTGGACGCCGCGCTCCGCGAGGCGGTGTCACCCGCGAGGGCGGCTTCGGGGGTGCTGGTTCCCGGAAGGGCGGCTTCGGAGATGACCGTCGCGCGGACGGCGGGTTCCGAGGCCGGGGCGGAGGGGGCCGCGAGGGTGTCAGCCAATGGTGCGCTCCTGCTCCTGGGCCGCGGCGACCTCGTCGCGCAGCAGGGTCCAGATCTCGTGGCGGTACTCGCCGAACCGCGGGTCGGCGCGCAGGTCGCCCTCGCGCGAGCCGAACGCCACATCGATGATCTTCTTGATCCGGCCGGGCCGTGAGGTCATCACCGCGACCCGCCGGCCCAGGTACACCGCCTCGTCGATGCCGTGGGTGATGAACACGATCGTCTTGTTCGTCTTCTCCCAGATGCGCAGCAGCTCCTCCTGGAGCGACTCGCGGGTCTGGGCGTCCAGGGCCGCGAACGGCTCGTCCATCAGCAGCACGTCAGGGTCGAAGGCCAGGCTGCGGGCGATCGCGACGCGCTGGCGCATCCCGCCCGACAGCTCGTGCGGGTAGCGCTGCCCGAAGCCGTCCAGTCCGACGAGGTCCAGGTAGTGGCGGGCCCGCTCCCGCCGTTCCCTCCTCGGCACGTCCTTGGCCTCCAGGCCGAACTCGACGTTGGCCAGGGCCGTGCGCCAGGGGAACAGGGCGTACTGCTGGAAGACGATGCCGCGGTCCAGGCCGGGCCCGGTCACCGCCCGGCCGTCGATGAGGATCTCCCCGGTGGTGGGCGCGGTGAGGCCGGCGATCAGGTCGAGCAGCGTCGACTTCCCGCAGCCGCTCGGGCCGACCAGGGTCAGGAACTCGCCGTCCCGCACGTCCAGGTCGATGCCCTCGACCGCGCTGAACGGCCGGGCCGCTCCCCTGACCTGGAACGTCTTGCCGACGCCCCGAATGTCGATCTTCGTACGGGTGCGGACCCCCGCGGAGGTGACGGTCACGACGCCTCCTTCGTCATCGGCCGGCGGCGGGCGGGGGTCATGAGGCGGTCCCGTTCTGGAAGGGGTTGAACTCGTTGGTGAACAGGTCGGCCGTCTTGACCTGGCCCGGCTTGATCTCGCCCTCGCGTTCCAGCCAGTCGACCCATGTCCGGAACTCCTTGGCGTCGATCACGCCGCCCTTCTCCGCGACGCCGCTGCTCTTCCAGAAGGCGACGCTGCCGGCGTCCTCGTTCCTGCCCCGGGCGGCGATGATCTTCTTGAACTCGTCGATCACTTCGTCACGGGAGTGGGTCTGGGTCCACTCCACCGCTTTGGCGAATGCCTCGACGAACTTGTGGGTCGTGTTCGGGTTCCGCTGGATGAACCGCTGGGTGAGCACGACGCTGCCGGCGGTGAACGGGCCGAACAGGTCGATGTCCTTGAACAGCGGGCGGATGCCGCCGCGTGTGAGCGCCTTGTCGCGCAGGATGCCCGACAGCGCGGCCACGTCGATCCGGCCTTGGCGCAGCGCCTGCTCGGTGTTGACCGGCGGCACGACCACCAGCTCGACCTTGGCGATCTCCTGCGGGGTCAGGCCGCCTCGCTTGAGGTACTCCTTGACCACGGCCTCGAGATGGGCGCCGAGGGTGTTGACGCCGATCTTCCTGCCGATCAGGTCGCGGGGCCCCTTGACCGGCGAGCCGTCGGAGACGTAGTAGCCGACGTAGCTGTCCTTGTCGCTGCCGTAGTAGCCGACCACCGCCTTGATCGGGGCCCGGGCCGCCGCGAGTTTGACGATGGCGCCGTTGAACGCGCCGCCGAAGTCGGTCTGGCCGGTGGCCGCGGCCTGGATGTCCTGCGGGCCGGAGATGGTGTTGCCGATCCACTTGAGCTTGACGGGGGCGAGATATCCGAGGTGCTCTGCCAGCTCGGGGAAGGTGACGGCCCCGACGCTGCCCTGGTAACGCAACTCGGTGACTTCGAGGCCGCCCGGCCCGGCCGAGCCGGAGGCCGTGCCGCACGCGGCCAGGGATATCGCCAGGAGGACGGGGATGAGGGCGTGTCTGTGTCTGATCACGAAAAAGGCCTCATGGAGGAAGGGCATGCTCGCGCGGCGCCGTGCCGCGGGCAAGGCATGCCGAAGGGGACGGTCGTTGGGGAGATGGTGCGGTTTCACGGGAACGTGGACACCGTCGGCCACGATGAAGTGCGAGGTCGGGCTGCGGCGGCGCCGCGGCCGCACGCCCCCTCGCCGGTGTGCGCGGGTGCGGACGGCGCCCGCGATGCGCGATCAGTGACACTGCGCGCCGGCGATGTGGCCGAAGTCCACGTGCGAGCGCCGTGTGAGGTAAAGCCCTTGGCCCATAGATCGAACCTACGACGCCGGAGCCCAAGAAGTCAATATTTCCTACCGGTTGTACATGAATCTCTGCCGGAAGAGCGCTCACCAGCGCACGGCCGCCTCAAGCCGCGCGTACCGCGCTCATGGCCGTGCCGCCGGTTGTAGGTTGGGTCACCATGGGGACGGGCATGGCGGGCGGGCGCCTATCGAGCCGGGCGGTGTCGCTGGTCGCGTTCGCGGCCGTGGCGCTGGCCGGGGCGGGCGGATGCGGGTGGGCGTCGAGCGGTCCCGACACGGCCTCGCCGCCGTCCGGCGCGAGCGCCGCGCCGGCCGCGACGCCTTCGACGGGGTCGAGCGCGGCGAGCACGCCGGACGGGCCGGCCGATCTCCCCCGGCCCGACGAGAAGATCCCCAAGGACCCCGCCGGGCTCGCGCGGGCCCTGGACGAGACCACCCGTGCGCTGCGCGCGGCCATCACCGCCTGGGTCAAGGACGGCGATCCCGGGCGCGGCCGTCCGCCGGAGCCCGTGGTGCTGCTCGCCCTGCACCACCAGCGCCTGTGCCGGTACGCCGCCCGCCACGCCGAGACGGCCTCCCGCGCCTTCGCCCGGCTGAGCCCGTCGATCGCCGCGCAGGCCAGGGACGACGCCACGGCCGTCCGCGAGCTGCTGTCGCTGGCCCACCCCCTGACGGGCAAGGCGACGTTCAAGGTACAGGATCCCTTGCCCGCGGACGTCCTGCTCGGCCACTTCAAGCGGGCCGAGCGGCGCTTCGGCGTCGAGTGGGAGGTGCTGGCCGCGGTGATGCTCGTGGAGACCAAGTTCGGCCGGGTGCGGTCGGCGAGCAGCGCGGGCGCTCAGGGCCCCATGCAGTTCATGCCGGCGACCTGGCGGGCCTACGGCATGGGCGGCGACATCCACGACACCGGGGACGCCGTCGCGGCCGCCGCCAACTACCTGCGGGCCTCCGGCGCTCCGGGCGACT
This sequence comes from Sphaerisporangium dianthi, assembly GCF_042654065.1. Taxonomy (NCBI): domain Bacteria; kingdom Bacillati; phylum Actinomycetota; class Actinomycetes; order Streptosporangiales; family Streptosporangiaceae; genus Sphaerisporangium; species Sphaerisporangium dianthi. The sequence continues at coordinate 95,078 of NZ_JBHSFP010000035.1, forward strand.
ACCGCAGGGCGCTGCACGCCTACAACCACTCCCAGGCCTACGTGGACGCCGTCCTGCTGCACACCCGCCAGATGAAGCGCGACAGGCGCGCCTTCTACGCGTACTACAACTGGCAGGTGTTCGTGCTGACCACGGACGGCGAGCGCCGGCTCACCGGCCCCGGACTCTCCTAGCGAGACTCCGGGGCCGGTGAGCCGGCCACGGGACCGTCAGACTTCTTCGACGCTGCTCGGCTCACGCCGGGACAGGTCGATGCCGAGCTCCTCCGCCGCGCGGAAGACGTCCTCGTCGGTGTCGCGCATCTCGATGGACATGCCGTCGCTGGAGAGCACCTCGACGTTGAGGCACAGCG
>NZ_JBHSFP010000036.1:0-89855 GCF_042654065.1 Sphaerisporangium dianthi
ACGAGAAGAAGTAGCCGTTGTTGGTGCCGGTCTGGTTGGTGGTCACGGCCGCGTCGGCGGTGCCGGGCAGCATCATGACCGCGGCCGCCGCTATGACGCAGGCACGGCTGACGCGCCGCCAGATGCGGCCGCGTACGCGGCTCTCCGAGCGGGCTAGGGCTTGGTTCATTGCGCGCTTCCTCCTGGTGAAGGCCTGCGGAGGCCGGGCAGCGTGGTACGACCCCATGGGGCTCGCCGGTGGCCGGAGTGACGGCTACCGCGCGCCGGTGTCGCACAACGCGGCGGGGTTGCCGGTCGCAGTGCGGGCGACGACCGGAGGCCCGGGTCACGGTGGGTGCCCGGGGTCGACAGCGCATGAGGTCCGTCGGCGGCGACAGTGTTCGTCCGAGCCCGTCGTGTTGTCAACGATCACCGAAAGATCCCGAAACAGGGATCGCGGTCAAGGCGGTCATTTGGCCTGCACGATGGTCGGACGCTGGTCATTGAGATCATGACCGGCCTGTGAAAGTTTCGGGGGGTCGTGAGCCCGGCCGGCCGCGGAGGCGCGCACGTTTCTCCGCGGCCGGGCGCGGGCTCACGTCCACGCGACCGCCGGGGGACGGGCCCGGCCGCCGGTGTCGCCCCGCGGTCCCTGCGAGGTCAGAAGAGCTTGATCTCCGGAACGGGCAGGTTCAGCTGCCGCGGGCCGTGCCACTTGAGCTTGTCCTTCGGCACCTCACCACCGGCGAGCGGAGTGCTGAGCACCAGCGGGAGGAGCACCTTGCTCTTGGCCAGGTCGACGGTGACGCCGGCCCCGGTGGCCGCCTCGCCGCTGTAGGTCGCGTCGGTGCCGGCGATGACGAGGGCCAGCCGGTGGCCCTTCTTGAAGACGTAGTCCTGCGGCAGGGTCTTCCACTCGACCTTGGCGTACGTCCCGGGCTCCAGCGGGGACGGCTCGCTGAGCGACTCGCGGTTCTGCGCGTCGATCCAGCCGCGGGCGACGATCTCCAGAGGCCGGGTGGCGACGTTCGTGGCCACCTTCTTGTAACAGCCGTCGTCGGCGGCCGTGCTCTCGCCGTGGCAGCTCTCCTCGGTGAGCGTGCTGATGCCCTGGCCGCGCCGCCAGTCCACGCGGGTGTCGTCGCCGAAGTCGACGAGGAGGGCCGTCAGGTTGGAGGTCGGCCTGTCGAGCGCGACGCGCAGGTCCACGACGGGCGTGCCGGACAGGCGCAGGTCCAGCGGCAGCTCGCCGGTGGTGAACGCGACCCTCCCCGGACTGGCCGTGCCGACGTCGGCCACCATCGCGTCCTCGGACTGCCGGACGTCGGTGAAGGCGGCCGTCTGCCCCTTCTTGGCGGGGATGAGACCGAGCGAGCCGTCGGCCGCGGGACGGAAGGGGACCTTGACGGCGAACGGCGCCGGCCAGTCGCGCTGGGTGATCCAGCTCTGCGGGCCGACCTGCACGTCGGCGCGCGGCTCGGCCATGACGCGGTTGCCGACGCCGAGCAGCCAGCGGTCGAACCAGCGGTGCAGCGTGTCGACCCACAGGTCGCGGCGTCCTTCGAAGTCGAACGGATCCACGTGCTGGTACTGGCCGACCCAGATCTTGCGGGGGACGCCCCGCTCGGCCAGGGCCTGCCACCACGCGGAGAAGTTGTCCGGCTTGACGTTGAGGTCGTTGACCGTGTGCACGGCGAAGACGCTGGCGTGCACCTTGGAGGCGTCGCCCAGCGAGCCGGCGATGTAGTCGCGCTCGGCCCAGAAGGCGTTGTAGTCGCCGGTGTCGTCCCCGTCCTCGGCGTCCATGCGCGCCCGCAGGGCGGCGCACTTGGCGTCGGGGTCGGTGTCGACGACGTTGGACAGCCACGACATGTAGTCGTAGTTGTAGACGACGCCGTTGGAGCGCTGGTACTTGTACCAGGAGCTGATCGCCGAGATCGGGACGATCGTCTCCAGTCCCTTGACGCCGGTGGCCGCCACGGCGTTGGCCAGCGTGCCGTCGTAGGACTTGCCGATCATCCCGGCCTTGCCGGTGGTCCAGTCGGCGACGGCGGGCGTGCCGTCCTCCCGGTAGGCGGCGGCGCGGCCGTTCAGCCAGTCGATGACGGCCTTGCCGCCCAGCACGTCGGCTCGCCCGCCGACGTCCGGGCAGCCGTCCGACTTCGTGGTGCCGATCATGTCGACGTTGAGGACGGCGTAACCGCGCGGCACGAAGTAGTTGTCGTAGAACAGCGGGAACCTGGCGAGATCGCCGGCGGCGTCGTAGACCTTCCGCTCGGCCTCGTTACCGCGGCCGGAGTTGTCGTAGTACGGGCTCTCGTCGATGATCACCGGTACTTTGAGGCCCGGGCCCGACTCCTTGGGCCTGATGATGTCCACGCGGACGCGGTCGAGCCTGCCGTCGGAGTCGCTGTCGACGCTCGACTCGACGAACACGTGCTCGCGGACGGCGTCTGCGTAGGAGAAGACCGGTTGGCTCCGCCCCTGCTCCACGGTGATGGCGGGGGTGGCGGTGGTGGCGGTGGCCGCGTTGGCGGGTGTGCTGCCCACCATGACCACGGCGAAGCCGATGAGGGCGGCGCGTATGTGCGGCAAGCGGTGCCTCCAGGAGGTAGGGAAACATCCGCAATCTCCATGAGTGTCCGCATTGTCGACAAGATTCGTTTATGCGATCGACATCGCCTTGGTCCTGCCATGTGACATGGTCTTGGCGCCCCGCATGCCGTCAGGGAAGGCCGTCGGTGGTGCGGGAGACGAGGTCAAGGTAGTCCTCGCGGGTCAGCGTGCGCAGGGTGAACGCCATGCCCTGCTCCGAGGCGAAGCGGTGGGCCTCTTCGGATCCCAGGGGCCGGGAAGGTGCCGCAGAGGCTTGTCGTTCCCGCTCATGATGAAAAGCCCGGACACGGTCGCGTACCGGTAGACGAGGAGGCTCGCCGCCTCACCCGGCGCGGGACCAAGGGGGAGCCGGTCGTGGACCATCGGCCGGCCGGGCCAGACACGTAGCACTCCCTCGTCCCTGACGGAGAGGTTGGGGCCGCCCGGCGGGCCGAGGATCTTGCCGCGACCGGCCCGCCTGCGGTGCCACGCCCGGTGCGCGGGCCGCAGGACGATCAGCAGGGGACTGAAGAAGATCGCCAGCCACTTGACCTCCAGCACGTCCAGCAGGAACCTGCCGATCATGCTCAGCCCGCGCCAGCCGAGCCAGCCGACCGTCGAGGCGAGGGTGGCCATCACCACCAGGCCCGCCGCGCCCGCCGCGTACATGGCGATCTGCCGCTGCTTGGGCGTCAAGCGGGGGGGGGGCGGGCCGGGGACGAAGCGGCTCGAGCCCGGGGCGCGCCCGGCGAGGACCGCCCGCACCTGCGCGGGCGCCGCCTCCAGGGCGCTCACCACCGGTATCCCTGCCCTGGCCGCGAGGGCCGCCACCTCCGTGCTCGGCCACATGCCCGGGATGTCCAGCAGCACCAGCCCGTCGGCGTCCAGCGCCGCGAGCCCGTTGACCTGTTGCGCGGCCTTCTTCCCCTTGCCGTCGAGGATCATGCGGTCGTGCCGGTAGTGGTACAGCGCGGCGGGCGTGACCCGGGATGAACGCCCCGAGGAGGAGTCGGTCACCACCAGCTTCCCGGCCTCCGCGTCCCAGGTCACGACCAGAGGGGGAGCGGGCGAGCCGAAGAGCGTCCCGCCGCCGGGCCGGAGCTCTGCCTGCGGCACTAAAGCAGGATCTTCACGACCGTCCATCGCCACCCCGGCACCATCGGAACGACCTCGGCCCCCGCGACCGACCCTCCTCAAGAATCTACGCCGCCACCCCACCCAGCGCGACCGTCAGACCCGCCGAAGCCCACCGGGCGTGGTGGAGGGGCTCGGACCGCTCGAGCTCGCCGCGCGGGCGGAGGTCGCCTTGAACCTCGTGGGCGGGGAGACCGAGCTGTCCGTCGTCGATCTTCTGGAGCCGCGGGTCAGCATTCGATGACGTTGACGGCCAGGCCGCCGCGGCTGGTCTCCTTGTACTTGTCGAGCATGTCGCGTCCGGTGTCGCGCATGGTCTTGATGGCCTTGTCGAGGGCCACGAAGTGGCGGCCGTCGCCGCGCAGGGCGATGCGGGCGGCGGTGATGGCCTTGATGGAGGCGACCGCGTTGCGCTCGATGCAGGGGATCTGCACCAGGCCGCCGATCGGGTCGCAGGTGAGGCCCAGGTTGTGCTCGATGCCGATCTCGGCGGCGTTCTCGACCTGTTCGGGGGTGCCGCCGAGCGCCTCGGTCAGGCCCGCGGCGGCCATCGAGCAGGCCGAGCCCACCTCGCCCTGGCAGCCGACCTCGGCGCCGGAGATGGAGGCGTTCTCCTTGAAGAGCACGCCGATCGCGCCGGCCGTGAGCAGGAAGCGCACGACCCCGTCGTCGTCGGACTGGGGCGTGAACCGGTCGTAGTACGTCAGCACGGCGGGGATGATGCCGGCGGCGCCGTTGGTCGGGGCGGTGACGACGCGGCCGCCGGCGGCGTTCTCCTCGTTCACGGCGAGGGCGAACAGGGTGACCCAGTCCATCGCCTGGAGGGGGTCCTTCTCGGGGGCCTCGCTCTGCAGGCGCCTGAGCATCTGGTTCGCGCGCCGCTTGACCTTCAGGCCGCCGGGGAGCACGCCCTCCTTGGCGGTGCCCCGGCGCACGCACTCGGACATGACGCTCCAGAGGTTCAGCAGATCTGCTCTGATCTGCGCCTCGGTGCGGCCGAAGGCCTTCTCGTTCTCCAGCATGAGCCCCGAGATCGACAGCCCGGTCTCGGAGCAGTGGCGCAGGAGCTCGGCCCCCGTGGTGAACGGGTACGGCAGCTCGGTGTCGTCCTGCTTGATGCGGTCGGCGCCGGTGGCGTTCTCGTCCACCACGAATCCGCCGCCCACCGAGTAGTAGACCTTCTCGCGGACCGGCTCTCCTTCGGCGGTGAAGGCGGTGAACCGCATGCCGTTGGGGTGGTGCGGCAGCGAGATCTTGCGCTCGAACACCAGGTGCTCGCCGATGACGAACGGGATCTCGCGCGTGCCGTACAGCTGGACGGTGCCGGAGGCGCGCATGCGCGCGAGCCGGTCATCGACGGTGTCCACGTCGACCAGCTCGGGTTTCTCGCCGGACAGGCCGAGCAGCACCGCCTTGTCGCTGCCGTGCCCCTTGCCGGTGAGGCCGAGCGAGCCGTACAGGATGACCTCGACCCGGGCGGTCTTCTCCAGGAGCCCGTCCTGGTGCAGGCCTCGGGCGAACTTGTGGGCGGCCGCCATCGGGCCGCCGGTGTGCGAGCTGGACGGCCCGATGCCGATCTTGAACAGGTCGAAGACGCTGATCGCCATTGATCTTCCGTCCTTGGGAACGTGTCAAGCGGGAAATGCCCGGACGAACGCGGGCTACGCATCTGTGCGCATTCGCGTGCGCCGGCCGGTCGGGCGGCCGGCCGGCGACGGTGGTCGGGACGGACGAGGAAAGGTCAGGAATCGGAGGTCGTGAAGGTGGTGTACTCCTCGGCGGTGAGGAGCTCCTCGGGGGTGCCCTCAACGCGGACGCGGAACAGCCAGCCGTCGCCGTAGGGGTCGGAGTTGACCAGCGAGGGGTCGTCCACGACGGTCTGGTTGACCTCGACGACCTCGCCGGCGACCGGCGCGTAGATGTCACTGACGGACTTGGTGGACTCGACCTCGCCCACGGCGTCGCCCGCCTCGACGGTGCCGCCCGCCTCCGGCAGCTGGACGAAGACCACGTCGCCCAGCGCCTCGGCGGCGAACGCCGTGATGCCCACGGTCACGGTGAGGCCGTCGTCGAGACCGGCCACCCACTCGTGCTCCTTGGTGTAGCTGAGCTCCTCGGGAATGCTGCTCACTTGCTCCTCCGGTAAAAAGGCAGGTCAATCACGTCGACCGGTTCATGGCTACCACGGATGTCGACCGCCAGGCCCTCGGACACGTTGGTGTCCACGTAGGCCATCGCGATCGGCTTGCCGAGAGACTGCGAGGGTGCGCCGCTGGTGACCTCTCCAACGACGGTGCCGTCAGTCAGCAGCACCACAGGGTAGCCGTGGCGCGGCACTCGGCGGCCCCGCGCGACCAGGCCGGTGAGGCGCCGTCGCGGAGGGACGTCCTTGAGCGGCGCGAGCGCCGCGCGGCCGACGAAGTCGCCGGCCTTGTCGAACCGCACGACGCGGCCGAGGCCGGCGTCGAAGGGGGTCAGCCCGGCGTCCAGCTCGTTGCCGTACAGCGGCATGCCGGCCTCCAGGCGCAGGGTGTCGCGGGCGGACAGCCCGGCGGGGCGCAGGCCGTAGGAGTCGCCCGCCTTGGTGAGCTCCTGCCACAGCGGCACGGCGTCGCCGGCGGCGACGAACAGCTCGAAGCCGTCCTCGCCGGTGTAGCCGGTGCGGGCGATGAGCGCCTCGACGCCGGCGACGGTGCCCGGCAGGCCCGCGTAGTACTTCAGCCCGGGCAGGTCGGCGTCGGTGAGGGTGCTGAGGATCTCTTGGGCGTGTGGCCCCTGTACGGCGATCAGCGCGTACTCGGCGGAGCGGTCGCGGACGCCGGCCTGGAATCCCTCGGCGCGCTGGGCGAGTTCGGCGGCCACCAGCTCGTAGTTGGAGGCGTTGGCCACGACGAGGAACTCCTCGGCGGCCAGGCGGTAGACGATCAGGTCGTCGAGGACGCCCCCGTTGGGGGCGCAGATCATGGTGTAGCGGGCCCGGCCGGGCTCCAGTGCCGACAGGTTGCCCACCAGCGCGTAGTCCAGCGCCTCGCCGGCCTGCGGGCCGGTGACGAAGATCTCGCCCATGTGGGAGAGGTCGAACAGCCCGGCGGCCGTGCGCACCGCGTTGTGCTCGGCGGACTCGCTGCCGTAGCGGAGCGGCATCAGCCAGCCGGCGAAGTCGGTGAGCGTCGCGCCGAGGCTCTCGTGCACCTCGCGGAGCGGTGTTGGTCGGGACATGATGCGCACCTCAGACAGGGTTGGATGAGAGCATCCTCCCCCTCTGTCATCGGTGCCTGAGAGTTTCGCCCGGGTTTTACCGGACTTTCACCTTCGGCGAGGCTCCGTGGAGAAGCCTGCTTTCCAGAGATCACCTGGCCCGCGCGGTCCTTTGCCTTGTGAGGTTCGCGGGGAGGACTTGCTCCTTCAGGGGTCCTGACCGGATGTCAGGACGCTCTCCCGCACGGGATCACCGGTGTTCTCGCACACCCTACCAATGCCGGTCGCCCGCCGTCGCGGCGGCGACGAGCGCCTCGAACAGGTGACCTTCCTCGCCCGCCTCGGGGTGCCACTGCACGGCCAGCGCGAAGGGGTGGCCGGTCAGCTCCACGGCCTCCACGGTGCCGTCGTCGCAGGTCGCCGACACGGTGAGGCCGTCGCCGAGCCGGTCGACGGCCTGGTGGTGGTAGTGCGCCGCGTCGATCTCGTCCTCGCCCAGCACCTTGGAAAGGACGGTGCCCGGCGCCGGGCGCACCGGCAGGTGGCCGAACTCGCCCGGCGCGGGGGAGTGGCCGCCGTGGCCGACCACGTCGGGAAGGTGCTGGTGCAAGGTACCGCCGAGGTGGACGTTCAGGACCTGCATGCCCCGGCACACGCCGAGCAGCGGCATCCCCTCTTCCAGCGCGGCGCCGACCAGCTCGAACTCCGCCTCATCACGAAATTGCCGGATATAGCCGGTCTGCTGGTGCGGCCGCTCGCCGTATCTGGCCGGGTCGACGTCGCCGCCTCCCGCCACGATCAGGCCGTCGAGCCGCCCGGCCAGCGGCGCCGGGTCGCCCGCCGGGGGCAGGATGACCGGCTGGCCTCCCGCCCGCACGACGTGCTCGACGTAGGTGTACGGCAGCAGCGCCGCCGGCGTCCGCCAGACCGTGAAGGCGGCGGGCTCGACGTAGCAGGTGATGCCGATGACGGGTCGCGACATGGGCGCCAGGCTACAGCGGGGTCACGTAGGCGCCGGAGATGCCGCCGTCCACCAGGAACTCCGCGCCGGTGATGAAGCTCGCGTCGTCGGAGGCCAGGAACGCGGCGGCGGCGGCGATCTCGGAGGCCTCGGCGAACCGGCCCAGCGGGATGTGCACCAGACGCCGCTGAGCCCGCTCGGGGTCCTTGGCGAACAGCTCACGCAGCAGCGGCGTGTTCACCGGCCCCGGGCACAGCGCGTTGACCCGGATGCCCTCGCGCGCGAACTGCACGCCCAGCTCGCGGGACATCGCGAGCACGCCGCCCTTGGAGGCGGTGTAGGAGATCTGGGAGGTCGCCGAGCCCATCACGGCCACGAACGACGCGGTGTTGATGATCGACCCCTTGCCCTGCCGCCGCATGTACGGGATGGCGTGCTTGCAGCAGAGGTACACGCTGGTCAGGTTGACGTCCTGAACCCGCCGCCAGGCGTCCATGCCCGTGGTCAGGATGGAGTCGTCGTCGGGCGGGGAGATGCCGGCGTTGTTGAAGGCGACGTCGACGCTCCCGTAGGTGTCGAAGGCCGTGCCGAACATCCGGGCGACGTCGTCCTCGCTGGTCACATCGGTGCGGACGAAGATCCCCCCGACCTCTTCCGCGATCTTCGCGCCGCCCTCCTCGTCGAGGTCGGCGCACACGACCTTCGCGCCCTCCTCGGCGAAGCGGCGGGCCGTGGCGAGGCCGATGCCCCCCGCCGCACCCGTGATGACGGCGACGCGGTCGTGCAGACGTTGCATGGTGACGAACTCCCTGAGTGGTGGATTCCCCGATGTCGCCTCCGGCGCCGGAGGAGTCAGTGGGCGATGAAGACGTTCTTGGTCTCGGTGAAGGCGGCGAGCGCGTCCGGGCCCAGCTCGCGGCCGAGTCCCGACTGCTTGAAGCCGCCGAAGGGGGTCCAGTAGCGGACCGACGAGTGCGAGTTGACCGACAGGTTGCCGGCCTCGATGGCGCGGGCCATGCGGAGGGCGCGGCCCACGTCCCGGGTCCAGATCGACCCGGAAAGCCCGTACGCGGTGTCGTTGGCGATCTGGACGGCCTCCGCCTCGCCGTCGAACGGGACGACGCTGACCACGGGCCCGAAGATCTCCTCGGTGAACGCGCGCTCGTCCAGCGAGTCGTGCGTGAGCACCGTCGGCGGGTACCAGAAGCCCTTGCCGGCCGGGCACGTCCCCTGGAAGCGCGGGACGCCGGTCACGAACGAGGCCACCCGTTCACGATGGCCGGCGCTGATCAGCGGCCCCATGTCGGTGCCGGGGTCGCGCGGGTCGCCCACGGTGAGCCCGCCGACCGTCGTGATCAGCCGGTCGAGGAACTCGTCGAACACCGGCCGCTCCACCAGGATGCGCGAGCGCGCGCAGCAGTCCTGGCCGCTGTTGTCGAAGACCGCCGAGGGCGCGGTCGCCGCGGCCCGCTCCAGGTCGGCGTCCGCGAAGACCACGTTGGCGCTCTTGCCGCCGAGCTCCAGCGTGACCCGCTTGACCTGCTCGGCCGCCCTGCCGGCGATGAGCTTGCCCACCTCGGTCGACCCGGTGAAGACGATCTTGTTGACGCCCGGGTGCCGCACGAGCCGGGCCCCCGCGACCTCCCCTGCTCCAGGCAGGACCTGGAGCACCCCCTCGGGGAGGCCCGCTTCGAGAGCCAGCTCGGCCAGCCTCAAAGCCGTCAGCGGAGTCCATTCGGCGGGTTTGACGATGACGGTGTTGCCCGCCGCCAGCGCCGGGGCCGCACCCCAGGTCATGATGACCATGGGGAAGTTCCACGGCACGATCACGCCGACGACCCCGAGCGGCTCGGCGAAGGTGATGTCCACTCCGCCCGGCACCGGGATCTGCTTGCCGTGATTGCGTTCAGGCGCCCCCGCGTAGAAGTGCAGGACGTCGCGGACGTTGCCCGCCTCCCAGCGGGCGTTGCCGATCAGGTGGCCGGCGTTGGCCAGCTCCAGCGAGGCCAGTTCGTCGCCGTGCCTGTCGACCAGGTCGGCGAAGCGACGCAGCAGCCGGGCGCGATCGCCGGGGGAGACCTCCCGCCAGGCGGGGAACGCCTTCCTGGCGCGCTCCACCACGCGGTCGGTCTCGGCCAGGTCGGCGAGCTCGACATCGGCGAGCACGTCCTCGGTGGCAGGGTTGATGATCTTCATTTCACATCCGCTCGAAACCGCGGAACAGCTCCCAGTCGGTGACGGCCGCGTCGAAGGCGGCCAGCTCGACCCGGGCGTTGTTGGCGTAGTGCTCGACGACCTGCTCCCCGAGCGCGTCCCGGGCGATCTTCGACCCCTCCCACAGGACCAGCGCGTCCCGCAGGGTGGTGGGCACGGTCGCGGCGCCGGCGGCGTAGGCGTTGCCAGCGTAGGCCTCCTCCAGCGGCAGCTCGTGCTCGATGCCGTACAGCCCCGCCGCGATGAGGCCCGAGACGGCCAGGTAGGGGTTGACATCGCCGCCGGGCACGCGGTTCTCCACGCGCAGCGACGGCCCGTGCCCGACCAGGCGCAGGGAGCAGGTGCGGTTGTCCACGCCCCATTTGACCGCCGTCGGGGCGAAGCTGCCGGGCACGTAGCGCTTGTAGGAGTTCACGTTGGGCGCGAAGAGCAGCGTCAGCTCGCGCATCGCGGCGAGCTGCCCGGCGATGAAGTGCTCGCCGAGCCGGGACAGCCCGTGCGGCCCGTCGCCGGCCATGACCGGCTCGCCGTCGTCGCCGCGCAGAGAGATGTGGATGTGGCAGGAGTTGCCCTCGCGCTGGTTCGGCTTGGCCATGAAGGTGACCGCCATGCCCTCCTGGGCGGCGATCTCCTTGGCGCCGTTCTTGTAGATCGAGTGGTTGTCGCAGGTGGTGAGCGCCTCGGCGAACCGGAAGGCGATCTCGTGCTGTCCGAGGTTGCACTCGCCCTTGGCCGACTCGACGTACATGCCCGCGCCCTCCATGCCGAGCCTGATGCGGCGCAGCAGGGGCTCGACGCGCGCGCCGCCGAGCAGGGAGTAGTCGACGTTGTACTGGTTCGCCGGGGTCAGGTCGCGGTACGCCTTGGACCAGGCGCTCTCGTAGCTGTCGTTGTAGACGACGAACTCGAGCTCGGTGCCCACGTACGCGGCCCAGCCGCGCTCGGCCAGCCGGGCCGTCTGCCCGCGCAGGATCTGCCGCGGCGAGGCGGCGACGTCGGCGCCGTCCTCCCACACCAGATCGGCCATGAGCATGGCCGTGCCCTCCTGCCACGGCACCTTGCGCAGCGTGGACAGGTCGGGACGCATCACGAAGTCACCGTAGCCCCGGTCCCAGGACGACATGGTGTAACCGCCGACGGTGTTCATGTCGACGTCCACGGCGAGGAGGTAGTTGCATCCTTCCGCGGCGTGGTGCAGGACCTCCTCCAGGAAGTACCGCGCGGACAGCCGCTTGCCCTGGAGGCGTCCCTGCATGTCGGCGACGGCCAGGAGCACGGTGTCGACCCGCCCGGCGGACACCTCTTCACGCAGTCGGTCGACGGTGAGCACCGCGCCTCCTTCTCGCAGAGGTCTGGAAACAGACCATTGGAGGCATGCAAGCACCAGCGGCCGCCCCCCGTCAACGGTCCGACAGCACCCGAGCCGCCGAATGGACTAATCTCGAACCATTGAGGCCGGTTCTGGGGAGGACGTGATGGACGGGCTCGTCGCGCTCCTGCGTCCCGTCCGCGCCGGCAACGCCTTCGAAGAGACCGTCGAACGGCTGCTCCAGGCCATCAAGCTCGGCGTCGTCGCGCCCGGCGACAAGCTCCCCGCCGAGCGCGAACTGGCCGTCCAGCTCGGGATCAGCCGGGTCACGCTGCGCGAGGCCATCCGCGCCCTCCAGGAGGCCGGCTACCTCGACGTGCGGCGCGGCAGGTACGGCGGGGCGTTCGTCGTCTACGAGCCGCCGCGGCCGCGTCAGGGCGACCTGCGCCGGGCCGTCAACCTGATGGGCGCCGGCGAGCTGGACGACGCGCTGACCTTCCGCATGGCGATCGAGTGCGGCGCCGCCCAGGTGCTGGCGGCCACCGACCTGTCCGAGGAGCAGCGCGCGACCCTCCAGCGCAGGCTGGCCGACGTCAACGACGCGGCCCCCGCCGACTACCGGCGGCTGGACACGGCCTTCCACCTGTCCATCGCCGAGCTGACCGGGTCGTCGCTGCTCGCCTCGGCCGCCGCCGACGCGCGGCTGCGGGTCACCGACCTGCTCAACGCCATCCCGGTGCTCGGCCCCAACATCGACCACGCCGCCGCGCAGCACGCAGCGATGGTCGCGGCCATCCTCGCCGGCGACCCCGAGGCCGCGCGGCACGCCGTCGTCGAGCACCTTGACGGCACCGCGGCCCTGCTGCGCGCCTTCCTCGCCTAATGGGAGTTAGCGGGTCGGCGGCTGACCCCCTCCCGCCAGCGGCGACACCGCCGAGGGCACCGGGCCGCCTTTCCGATCGTCTGACAGGGGGAGGGAATCGACGGGACGGATGGCACGGCCCGGTGGATCAACGACCGCGGGGCCGTACGTAGCATCGGTAGTGGGGGATGCCTGTGGAAGTCTGGTTTCACGAACGGATCATCGACACCGGACGGCTGCCGCTCTTCTGCTTCCTGACGGCGCTGATCGTCACGTTCGTCTTCACCCGCGCCAACGTGCGGCTGATCCGGGCCAGGGTCGGCTGGTTCCGCAACGTCAACGTGGGCGACGTCCACGTCCACCACGTCGTGTTCGGCGTGGTCCTCATGCTCTTCGGCGGCGTCGCCGGGCTGGTCACCGCGCAGCTGTCCTCCGGCTGGTACGCGTTCACCGCCGCGGTCTTCGGGGTCGGCGCGGCGCTGGTGCTCGACGAGTTCGCGCTCATCCTGCACCTGCGGGACGTCTACTGGTCGGAGGAGGGACGCACGTCGGTCGACGCGGTCTTCGTGGCGATAGCGGTGACGCTGCTCCTGCTGCTGGGCCTGCGTCCCTTCGGCTGGGAGGTGCCCGAGCCCTCGCCCGCCGGCCGGTGGTCGGCGGGCCTGCTGCTCCTGCTCAACCTGGTGCTCGCCGTGGTCACGCTGCTCAAGGGCAAGATCTGGACCGGGCTGGCCGGGCTGTTCCTGCCGCTCCTGCTGATCGTCGGCGCGGTGCGCCTGGCGCGTCCCGGGTCGCCCTGGGCGCACTGGTTCTTCTCACCCGGCTCCCGCCGGCCGAGGCCGTCCAAGATGGCGAAGGCGGTCCACCGCGAGATCCGCTGGCGACGCCCGGTGATCAGGGCGAAGATCGCCGTCCAGGAGTTCGTCTCGGGTCGCCACGACCTTCCGTCCGTCTGGAGCGGCAGGACCGGCGAGGCGGCAAGGACGGCGGAGGCGGCAAGGACGGCCGAGACGCCCAGGACCGCTGAGACGCCCAGGACCGCTGGGACGTCCACGCCCGGCGAGGCGGCGAAGAGGGGCGAGACGGCGGGGCGGCCGTGGGCGAACCCGTGATCGCGGGCGCGGCGAGCGCGCCGGCGATCATGGGTGCAGGTGGGTCAGCAGGCGCCTGACCTGCTCGGCGTAGTGGTCGGTGAAGGTCGGCGAAGCCGGGTCGGCCTCGCACAGGACGCGCACCAGATGCGGGAAGGCCACCCCCGCGCTCGACACGGCGAACAGCGCCAGGAGCAGGCAGGCGGGGTCGATGTCGGCGGGGAACTCGCCGTCCGCCTGGCGCCGCCGCATGTCCTCCAGATCGCGCCGCAGGTCTTCCGCGAGCTCCGGCGCCACGGCGCCGTCGGTCAGGCCCTCCCACATGAACATCTTGCCGAAATCGCGGTTGCGGGCGTTGACCTGAACGTAGGCCGCGGCCAGATCAGGGAGCGAGGTGGCGGGGTCGGCGAAGGCGCTCTCGGTGTTCTGCCACCGGTTGGTGAGCTCGCGGTAGAGGCCCTCCTTGCCGCCGAAGTAGTACGAGATGAGCTGCTTGTTCACGCCCGCCCTGGCCGCGATCTCGCTCACCCGGGCGCCGGCGAATCCTTTGGCGCCGAACTCCTCGATGGCGGCGCGCACGATGCGCTCTTTGGTGCGCTCGGGGTCGCGCTGCCGCTCGGCGGGGGCACGTCTCATGGGGTCACGCTAGCACTCTCATCCTCGCGGGTGATTTTCTCATCCTTATGGTTGACACAATTAGCCATACGGTTGATAGTCGGTCTTATGAGTCTTCGCATAGCGGTGATCGGCGGTGGCGTCGGCGGCCTCTGCCTGGCACAAGGACTGCACAAGGCGGGCGCCGACGTGACCGTCCACGAACGCGACCGCACCCCCGGCGACCGGCTGCAGGGATACCGCGTCCACATCGACCCCAACGGCGCGCGAGCGCTGCACGACTGCCTGCCCCCGCGGCTCTGGGAGACGTTCGTCGCCACCACCGGCGCGCGCGGGCAAGGCCTGGCCTTCCTCACCGAGCAACTGGAGGAACTGCTGCTGCTGCCGGTGCCGCCCTCAGGCGACCCCGTCGACGACCACCACTCGGTCAGCCGCATCACCCTCAGGCAGATCCTGCTGTCGGGACTCGAGGAGGTGGTGCGGTTCGGCAAGACCTTCGAGCGCTACGAGCGGGAGCCCGGCGGGCGCACCCGCCTGTTCTTCCAGGACGGATCCAGCGACGTGGCCGACATCGTGGTCGGCGCCGACGGCGGCAACTCCAGGGTCAGGAAGCAGTACCTGCCGCACGCCAGGCGCGTCGACACCGGGATCATCGGCATCGCGGGCAAGTTCGCGCTGACGCCGGACACCCGGGACATGATCCATCCCGGCCTGTACCAGCGGGCCAACAGCGTCATCCCGCCGAAGGGCGCGGGCCTGTTCTGCGCGCCGCATGACCTGGGGGAAGGGCCGGAGCCGCCGTACGGCGAGATCGGCGGCACGGACAGGGAAGGCGCCCTGTACGACAACACCGGCAGCTATGTCCTGTGGGCGTTCGCCGCGCGGAACGAGCGCTACCCGAGGAACATGGCCGAACTGCCGGGTGAGGAACTGCGCGGCACCGTGGCGGGCCTGATGAGCACCTGGCACCCGGACCTGCGCAGGCTCGTCACCATGTCCCACCCCGACACCGTCTCGCTGCTGCCGATTCGCACCTCGGTGCCCGTCGGCCCCTGGCCCGCGACCACGATCACGCTGCTCGGCGACGCCGTCCACAGCATGACTCCGATGCGCGGCGTCGGCGCCAACACGGCCCTCCGCGACGCTCACCTTCTCTGCCGCGCGCTGACCGGCGGACGAGACCCGGTCGAGGCGATCGCCGCCTACGAGGCCGAGATGCGCGAGTACGGCTTCGCCGCCGTCCGCGACTCCATGCGCGCGGCCAGGCAGTTCGTCGGCGGCGGCACTCTGGCCAGGCTCGGCTTCAAGACGTTCCTGCGCACCGCCCGCCGCTACCCCGCCTTCAGAAGGAAGGTCTTCTCCTGACCCGCTCCCGTCCTGCGCCTGTCGTCCCGCGCCTTGTGCCGTCCGGCCGCCGTCTCAGGCGTTGGCGCGCCCACGCGCGGCGGCTCGGACGGCCGCCGACCTGCCCGCCGCCATCGGCCACGCATGGACCGTCGATTGCGGGGGAGTGGGCAGGGGCCAACGTTGATCGGGTGAGGAGGCGAAGCACGATGGGATTCATGGACAACTGGAAGCTGCTCAAGCTCAAGGCCCGTGTGAAGCGGGGGTTCGGCGCCGGCACCGGCAACCGCACCATGGCCGCCGAGGCCCGCACCGAGGAAGCCGAGGCCCGGCTGCTGCAGACCCGGGACGAGCTGGAGGAGGTCGCCCGGCAGATCCGCCGCGAATACGGCGTCCGCCGCTGACCGGCCGCCCGCCTTTCGCCCAGCGCTCCGCTCAGACGGGGAGCAGGGCCAGGAACGAGGCGACGACCTGCCGGATGTCCTCGCGGGCCAGATCCACGTCATGGCCTCCGGCGGAGAGGTAGGTCGTCACCGGATGGCCGGAGGCCAGCAGGGCGTTGCTCAGGTCCAAGGTCTGAGTCGGCGGCACGGTGGCGTCCTCATGGCCGTGCAGCAGCAGCACCGGCACCCCGTTGCCCACATGATTGGCCGGGGTCACGTCCGCGGTGGCCTCGTCGCCGGGGGCCGGGGCGTGGCCGAGCAGCCGCGCCCACGGGCTGCCGGCGTCGCGGCCCTCGGGCCAGTCGGCCGCCAGCGGGTCCACCGGAGCGGCGCAGGCGATCACGGCTGCGATGTCGCCGGGCGCGTCGACACCGCGAAGACCCAGGTGAAGGGCAAGATGGGCGCCCGCCGAAGTGCCGGCGACCAGCAGCGGGACGCCCGGACGCTCGGCGCGCACCTTACGCGCCGCCGCCCGCACGTCGTCCAGCTGTGCCGGCCAGGTCGCCTCATGGCTCAGCCGATAACTCGCCGCGAAGACGTCGAGCCCGTGAGCGGAGAGAATCTCGCTCGAACGCTCGCCGGCGTTCCGCTCCATCCACGCTCCGCCGTGCAACCAGATCAGTGCCCGCTTCATGCCGGGATCCTACGGCTCCCGCCAGGGGGCCACGCGTCGCCTGTCAGCAGGGGGCACGCGCCACTTCCCGGCAGGGCGCCACGCGTCGCCTGTCGGCAGCGGGTACGCGCCGCTTCCTGGCAGGGTGCTACGGGTCACCGGCCAGTCTCCGGCCGGCGGGCGGGCGTCAGACGGCGCCGGCGAGGCCTCTGACGGCGAGGCCGGCGCCGAGGAGGACGACCGTCGTCGCGGTGCCGATCGGGGCCAGGCCGGCGATCCGGCCGGCCAGGCCCTTCCGGGTGGCGGCGAGCGTGTCCAGCCGGTTCGCCAGCTTCACGAGCAGCAGCCCGGTGGCCGTGAGCGTGGCCGCCATCCCGAGGCCGTACGCGGCGACCAGGGCGACACCGAACCACGTGCGCCCGAGCGCGGCCGCGCCGAGCAGGACGATCAGCGCCGACGGACTCGGCACCAGGCCGCCCGCCACGCCCAGCCCGATCAGCCCCGCCCGCCCATGCCGGCGCTCGTGACCCCGCGGGTGTCCGTCACCGTGCGAAGGACGGTCGCCGTGCTCAGGACCTTCCCCTTCCCCTTCCCCGTGCCCGGGGCCATCCTCACGCCGGTCCGCGGTCCCATCCCCGGGTCCGTGAACGTGCCCGAAACCGTGCCCGTGCCCGTGCCCGTGGCCGTGGCCGTGGCCGTGGCCATGCCTGTGGCCGTGGCCATGCCTGTGGCCGTGGCCATGCCCGTGGCCATGTCCGTGGGTACCGGGGGTGCGGGTGGCGGACCACAGGAGGCGCAGGCCCACGGCGGCGATGAGGAGTCCGCTGGCCAGACCGAGCCAGGACAGCACCGACTCCCCGGCCACGGAGGAGAGCGCGCTGATCACCAGGCCCACGACCAGCACACCGGCGGTGTGCGTGGCGGTGACCGTGGCGCCGACGACCACCGCGTCGCGCGGGCGGCCCCGTCGTCCGGCCAGGTAGGCGGCCATGACGGTCTTGCCGTGCCCCGGGATCAGCGCGTGCCCGGCGCCGAGCGCGACCGCGAGCAGCACCGCCAGCAGGCCGAGCGGGACGGTGAGCGTCGAGGCGCCGATGAGGCCGGTGAAGGTGCGGTCGAGCCCTGCCAGCCAATCGCCGATCGGCCCCGGAAGGACCGGCCCGCCCAAGGCCGGGGACGCCCCGCCCGGGTTCAGGGCGCCGGGTCCTCCTGAGGACGGCGAACCGGAGCCGGCGGGCGCTTGGCCGCTCTGCCGGGCCGAGCCGGCGGACCGGCCGGCCTGGTCGGCGGGGCCGGCGGGCCGGCCCGCCGGATCGGCGGCGGCGGCGGAGGATCGGCCCGCCGGACCGGTGGCGGCGACGCGCAGCGTGACCGAGCGCTGGTCGAGGGGGGCGGTGAGCAGATCGCCCGGGTAGGCGCGCAGCTGCCGGCTCACGCTGACCGAGGGCACGCCCGGCCGGTCCAGCCCCACTCCCTCGGCCACGGCGGTGATCTCGCGCCAGCCGATGCGATCGCCGAGGAAGGAGTCGGTGAACGCGACCGAGGACGGCGCCGTGACGTCGGCCTGCGCCCACAGGGCGCACGTCAGGCGGCTGGTCCGCAGGCCGCCCTGCCCCGCCTCGTACGCGTAGGAGGCGGCGCCGACCCGCCACGGCACCGCCGTGCCGCCCACCGTGAGCCGCTGGGCGCGGGCCAGGCCCGCGCACGTCTCGGCCGCGTGCGCGGCACGTTCCGCCGGGGAGGCGGCGCCGGAGCGGTCGGTGTCGACCTGCGCCGCGACCTGCAGGGTCGGCAGTTCGGCGTAGTCGACGATGGCCGTGTTCTCGACCCGCCCGGGGGCGATCCTCAGCCCGTCGTAGTGGTTGACGGTGAAGTTCCCGAGCGGGTGGGCCGCCACGACGGCGGCCAGGACAAGGGCGATCATCGGTACCTCGCGAGAACGGGAAGGGCAGGGAAGGAACCTCGCGCCCGGCCTCTCACGAGGGCGGCGTGCCCGGTTCGGGCGGCGTGGCGTGGCGAGGCGGTCATGACGGTCTGGCCAGGGCCGGCAGGGCAGGGGAGAAGCGAGGGTTGACGGACGTGGCTCCGGCGAGCGGGCGGGCGGCGGAGCCGCGGCCGAGCGCGTGCTCGATCGCGCCGCGGTGGTAGCGGGCCAGGGCGTTGCGCCACCCTCGTGCGGTGGCCTTCACGGCGTACGGCAGGGCTTCGCGCGACCTGCCCGCCTTGTGCAGTGCCCAGGCCAGCGCGTCGGCGGCGGCCATGTTCGGGTTCCTCGCGTACTCGGCCTCGGCGTGCCGCACGGCCACGGCGGGAGAACCGTGGTCGGCCTCGAACTCGGCCCAGGTGAGGTCGTCGCGGACCCCGCCGGCGGCCATGAGCCGCCTTTGCGCCTTCAGCAGCGCCCACTGCCCGCCGGGGTCCCTGCCGAGTTTCCGCAGGACCTCGCCGTACTCGACGATGTACTGCGCGAGGGGGAGGCGGGCGACCACGGCGGCGTACCCGTCGGCGGCGCGGTCCGGCCGCCCGGCGAGCGCCTCGGCGCGGGCCTGGCCGGCCAGGGCGGGGACGAAGCCGGGGAAGGCGCGCAACGCCTCCTGGTACATCCGGCCGGCCCGCGGCAGCTCGCCCGCGCGCAGCGCCAGCTCGCCCAGGTAGTAGCGGCAGTAGGCGACGTCCTCGGGGGCGAACGCGTCGCCCAGGGCCGCCTCCAGCAGCCGCCTTGCCTCACGGACGTCCCCGCGCAGCTCGGCGTCGTAGGACGCGCGGGTGAAGGAGGCGACGCCGGGCTTCAGGTCCATCATGCGCCGCACGGCCTCGGTGGCGCCCGCGTAGTCGCCGAGCTGGGTGCGGGCGTCGGCCAGCACGCCATAGGCGGCGGCTCCGTAGGGGTTGGCCGCGACGGCCCGCCGCGCCAGCCGCACCGCGTCCGCGAACTCGTGGCGACCGGCGGCCAGTGCGGCGCGCCCGGTGAGGACGGCGGGGTCGTCCGGGGCCAGGGCGGCCGCCCGGCGCAGCGCCTCCTCGGCCCGCGCGTACGACGACGGGTCGGCGGTGACGCGCGCCTGCTCCACGTACGCGACGCCGAGTGACGCCCACGCCTGGTGGTCGCCGGGGAGCCTCTTCAGCCGTTCTGCCAGGTTCATGACGGCCGCTGCCGCCCCCGCGGGCGTGCGCGGGACCTCGCCGGGCGCGACGGCGGCCGGGGCCTGGCCGGCGGCGACGGGGCCGGTGGGCGAGGCCTGCGCCGAGGGCAGCAGGGTCGCCGCGGCCGTGACCGCCAGGGCCGCCGCGAGGGCGCCCGCCCCCGTGAGGGCCGCCGCGCGCAGGCCGCCGCGGCGGCGATGGCGATCGAGACGGGACATGGTGATTCTCCTGGTCTGTTCACGGGGTGACGGAAGCGGTCCTCGCCGGCTCCGCGGCCCGGGGCCGGCGGCGGGGAGGGGCGGCGAGGCGGCGGGGGGTCGCCGGCCTCGTCGCGAGGGGAGAGGTGCGCGCCTGAGGTCCGGTCAGCGCTGGTTGACCGCGGCCGAGCCGGGCAGCGGGATGTAGGGGAACTTCGCCTGGAACGGCCTGTCGTTGGCGTCGACCTTGTCCCCCGCGGCCAGGGCGTCGACCAGCTTGCCGGTCAGCGCGGCGCCCTCGACGGCCTGGAGCGAGATGTCCACGACGTCGTCGCCGAGGCGGCGGCCGTTGGGGAAGCCCTGCAGGTCGCCGGCGAGCACGCCGAGCCGGTTCGGGGCACGCGTCACAGGGACCGCCATGTTGAGGCGGAGCATCTCCGAGGGCCGGAACGCCCGCGGGTCGGCGTCCTTGTTGAGGATCTGCGAGTTGAGGTCGGCCTTGATGGGGCCGTTGGCCTTGGCGATGCCGGTCAGGAAGATCTCGACCAGGTCGGCGCGCGGCGTCTTCGGAGCCGGGATCTTGTAGATGCCCTCGATGAGCTTGGGCAGCTCGGGGTTGGTGACCCGCTTGACGACCGCCGGGATGCCGGCGTCCTTGTCGGGGGAGATCGAGTTGAAGGTGTCCTTCAGGGCGGCGGGGACGACGACCTCGTTGACCAGCGGGTTGCCCAGCCGCGACACCTGCTTGTACCCGGTCGGGCTCCACTTCTCTGTGGTGGACCAGACGCCGATCACCGGGTTGCGGCCGGCGTCGCCCTTCAGCGCCACCTCGTCCTTGGGCACCTGGATGGCGATGCTGTGGACGTTGTAGCCCCTGGTGGTGTCCTGGCCGACCTCCGACAGGTCGCCGCCGTAGAGCAGGTCGAAGACCCGTAGGTCGAGGAAGAACGCCTCGTCGGCCTGGCCGGCGAAGGTCTGGCCGCCGCCGGGCAGCTTGCGCACCGACTGGGCGCGCAGCGTGCCGTAGTCGGGCATGGACGCGGCGCCGGTGTTGCTCGGCGCGACCACCCCGTCCTTGATCACCGTGGTCCATCCGTCGCGCGCCGTGAACTTCTTGAGCGTGTAGCGCTGGCGGAACAGCAGGTTCTCGTCGTCGAGCGAGGTGACCGGCCCGTTGTTGTACAGGAAGGTGGAGGTGCCGCGACGGTCCTCGTCGCGGAAGGTCCACTGGTAGGTGACGTCCGGCAGTCCGTTGCCGTTGCTGTCGATCTTGATGTTGTAGCGCGACCTGGTGTCGAAGGTGTAGAAGTTCGGCCCGCCGGTCGGCTCCTCGAACGGGATCCAGTTGGCGATGAGCGTGACGGTGTCGGGCTTGTCGGGGCTGACGAAGGCGTACACGTCGGTGTTGTCGTTGCGCGGGTCGCCGGCGATGAGCGGCGCCTCGCGGTGGGAGGACGCGCCGCCGGGCTCGGGGCGCAGGAGGGTGAGCGAGGAAGCGGCCACCACCCCGGCGACCCCCAGTGCCAGCAGGGCTCGCCGGTTGATCCGGAGCTCCATGTCGTCATGATCCTTTCGGCCACCGGTCGCGTCGCGACCGGGCGTTGATCCGTGGGAGAGAGGTCCGGCCGGGTCCTCGTGGGGTATACGGGGCCGTGGCGTCTCCGGATTGGCCGGTTCTCGCCCGGAGTTCCGGGCGGCGGGATGAGGACGGCGTTCTCCTGCGTTGTCGATCCGGGGATGGCCGCCCCGGGGGCTGGAGGTGAAGGTGGAGGACCGGCTCGGACAGCTGATCGGGGACAGGCGTCTTTCACCTGTGCAGAGGCGCATCGCGCATTACCTGAGCGAGAACCTCCACGACGCGATCTTCCTTTCGAGCGTCGAGTTGGCCGAGCGGGCCGGCGTGAGCCAGCCCTCGGTGACCCGGTTCGCCATCGCCCTGGGCTTCGCCGGATATCCGGAGTTCCGTCACGCGCTGCGTCCCCTGGTGCTGGGCGGCGACGGCGACGGCGCCGCCGACCCCGCGCCGTCGCGGGCCGGCGGCGGAGCGGGCACGGGGCGGTCTCTGTTCGAGATGGTCGACAGGGAGATACGCAACCTCGCGGCCGTCCGCGACCGCCTGGCCGGCGGCGTCCCCGCGCCCGGCCGGCCGGCCGACGGGCTTTCCGGGCGCATCCGGGGGCTCGGCACGGCGCTCGCGGCCTGCGAGCCACTGCCCGTGCTCGGGCTCCGCGTGTCCTCCGGGCCGGTCATGACGTTCTCCTACCACGCCCGGCGCATCCACCCCGACGTGCGGCCGCTCGTCCACGGCGGATCCGAGCTGACCGACGGCCTGCACGCGGCGCGCCGCGCGGGGGCCGAGTGGCTGCTGGCCATCGTCCTGCCCCGCTACCCGGCGGAGGCCGTGCACGCCCTCGAGTACGCCGCCAAGCTGGGCCTGCGCACGGCGGTCATCACCGACCGGGCCGAGGTGCCGTTCCCCGCGGACGTGGTGCTGCACGCGCCGGTGGAACCGGCGGGGGAGGAGAGCGTCTGCGACTCCCACGCGGCGCCGCTGACGGTGGCGATGCTCCTGCTGGAGGCCATGGCCGCGGCGGCGCCGCTGCGCACCCGCGCCCGGCTGGAGGAGGACGAGCGCATGAGCGGCCAGACCGGAGTCTTCCTCCAGCCCTGACGCCCGGTCTCCCCGCCGTGACGCGCTTCACGTGCTGACGCCGCGGTTCCCGGGCCGTGACGCGCTCTCCGGTCTGACGCCCCCGGCCCTCCTCAGCCGGCGAGGCGGCGCATGGAGGCGACCGACCATCGGACGGTGACCAGCGCGAGCACGAGCATGAGCGCGAAGGCGAGCGGGATGGAGCCATCGGACAGATCGCCGCGGAACAGCGCCCGCCCGGCCTCCACCGTGTAGTAAAGCGGGTTGAAGGCGGCGATCGCCCGTATCCAGTCCGGCGCCAGGGACATCGGGAGCAGGATGCCGGTCAGCAGGACCAGCGGCAGCGCGAAGAACTGCAGGATCTGCGACATCCCGTTCTCGTCGCGCAGCGCGAGCGCCAGCCCGTAGGACAGGCCGGAGGCGAAGACGCCGATCATCGCCATCAGCACCACCATGATCGCCAGGCCGGGCAGGCTCGGGCGCATGCCCATCATCAGGCCGAGCGCCGCGATCAGCAGGGCTTGGACGACCAGGACGACGACGTCTCTGAGCGTGCGTCCGAGCACGATGGCCGGGCGGCTGGCCGGGCTCACCGCGAGCCGTTCCAGCACGCCCGCGCGGATCTCGTTGATCATGCCGAAACCGACGAAGAGCGACCCGAAGAGCGCGATCATCACCATCGTGCCGGGGGTGAACTGCCGCAGGGTCTCGGCCCTCGGCACGCCCGGAGTGGTGTTGGCCAGCAGCGGGGCGAACAAAAGCATGTACAGCAGCGGTTGCAGGATGCCGAAGAGCGGCCAGATCGGATTGCGGGCGGTGTTCCTGAGTTCGTAGCTCAGGAACAGTGCGGTGTGTCTGAGCATGGCGGGGCTCCGATGGGAGGGGCGAAGGCGGGGGAAGGTCAGGCGGCGTCGCGCAGGGAGCGACCGGTCTTGTGCAGGAAGACGTCGTCGAGGGTCGCGCGGTCAAGGGCGATCGACCGGATGACCAGCGCGCTCTCCTCCAGGACGCGAAGCAGGTGCGGCAGCGCGTGCTCGCCGTCGTCGAGGTAGATGCGCAGCAGGTCGTCGTCCACCCGCACCTCGCGCGTGTACGGCAGCGCCTCGACCGGCCCGCGCGCCCGCCCGGCCTCGGTCTCCGAGGGCAGCCGCAGGGTCACCACGTCCGCGGCGACCTCCCTCTTGAGGTCGGCGGGGGTGCCTTCGGCGACGACGACGCCGTGGTCGACGATGGCGAGCCGGTCGCAAAGCGCGTCCGCCTCGTCGAGGTAGTGGGTGGTGAGCAGCACGCTGGTGCCGGAGGCGCGCAGGAGCCGGATGCGGTCCCACAGGTTGGCGCGGTTGTGCGGATCGAGCCCGGTCGTGGGCTCGTCCAGGAACAGCAACGGCGGCCGGTGGATCAGCCCGAGGGCGATGGCGACGCGGCGTTTCTGGCCGCCCGACAGCGTGCGCGCGGGCCGATCGGCGAACTCGGTGAGATCGAAGGCGGCGAGCGTCTCTTCGACGCGGGCGGCGGTGCCGGCCTTGGAGACGCCGTTCAGGCGGGCGGCGAGGATCAGGTTCGATCTCGGGCTGTTGAGCTCGTCCACGCCGCCCGCCTGGCTGACGTATCCGATGCGCTCGCGGATCTTCCGCGGCTCGGTGGCGAGATCGTGCCCCGCGACCCGGGCGGCGCCGCCGGTCGGGGTGATCAGCGTGGTCAGCATGCGGATCGTGGTGGTCTTGCCCGCGCCGTTCGGCCCGAGAACGCCGTAGATCTCGCCGGTGCGGACGGCGAGGTCGACGCCCTTGACGGCCTCCACGGTCTGTGCGCCCTTGCGGCCGCGAGCGGTGAAGGTCTTGCTCAGGCCTTCTGCCGTGATGATCACGGTGGGGTCCCTTCGATGCGGGAGGGGATGTGCGGTCGCTCCGCGGGGGCCGCGAAGCGGGTGGCCGTCCGCCGCGGTCCGCGAGTGGTCATCCGCGGGCGGGCGGCGGTGGAGATCACGGAAGCTCGTCGCGGTCGACCTTCTCGATGGCCTGCTCGACCCATTCGAGCTGGGCGCGGATCTGCATGCTGCCGAGCAGCACGGTCTCGTCGACGTGGCGGGCCGCGCCGTGGGCCCTCTTGGCGGCCAGGGCGCGCTCGTTCATCGTCAGCAGGGTCTTGAGCTGGTCTCTGCGCGCGGTGAGCGCCGCGGTGAGGTCGGCTTTGGACATGTGGTTCATGAAGGTGAGCGCCACCTGGAAGGGGTCGACGATGGGCTTGAACTGCCACCAGAACTCCTCGAGCAGGCGGTGGAACTCGCGCCTGCCGTCGTCGGTGACGGCGTACACCGTCTGGCCGCCCTTGCCGCTTTCGACGATCTCCAGCAGCCCTTCCTTGGCCATCTGGCCGAGGCCGTGGTAGATCGAGCCGAAGGCGACGTTCGCCCAATGCTGCGCACCCCAGAGCTCGAGCGTCTGACGGACCTTGTAGCCGTGCATGGGGCCGCCGAGGAGCACGCCGAGGATCAATGTGCGAGTAGCGGACATATACAAGTTTGTACTCAAATTTGAGTGGACAGTCAACCGGCGCCCGCCTTCCCTCGGCCGGCGCTCGCACCGGCCGGGCGCTCGCACCGGTCCGGCGCTCTCATTGGCCGGGCGGCCGGTGCCGTGGCCCCGTTGTTCCGCCGTGCGGGGGCCGCGCCTAGGGTGAGGCGCATGACGGCACGACCTGGCGCACTGATCACCGGAGGCTCCCGCGGGGTGGGCGCGGCCATCGCCCGGGCCCTCGCCCCCACGCACGACCTGCTCATCGGCGGGCGCGACGGCACCGCGCTGCGCGCCGTCTGCGACGAGCTGGGCGCGCGGCCATGGCCGGTGGAGCTGACCGACGAGCGGGCCGTGGCCGAGGCGGCGGCCGGCGTCGAGCGCCTCGACCTGCTCGTGCACAGCGCCGGCGTGGCGCGGCTCGGCGCGATCGCCGATGTGCCGACGCGGGCGTGGCGCGAGTCGATGGAGGTCAACGTCATCGCCGTGGCCGAGCTGACGCGCCTGCTGCTGCCGGCGTTGCGCGCCCTCCGCGGCCACGTGGTTCTGATCAACTCCGGTGCGGGGCAGCGCGCCAACGCCGGCTGGGGAGCCTACGCCGCGAGCAAGTTCGCGCTGCGGGCCTTCGCCGACGCGCTGCGGCAGGAGGAGGAGCCGCACGGCGTGCGCGTGACCACGGTGTACCCGGGGCGGGTGGACACCGACATGCAGCGCGAGGTGCGCGATCACGAGGGCGGCGCGTACGAGCCCGAGCGGTACCTGCTGCCCGAGTCGGTCGCGCGGGCGGTGCACGCGGCGGTGACGGCCGGCGCGGACGCCCACATCACCGAGATCACCGTACGGCCCGCGGCGGGTCCTGTCGCATAAACGTCATTTCATGCGACGTCAATAGATTCATTCATATATCGGGACATACGTTGACTTTTCCCTGGACATGTTGAGGGAGTGTCGGACCTTTCCTACTGGTGTGAGCTGGCCTGGGTGCATCCCGGTGAGGCGGTCGAGGGGGTTCTCGTCCGGGTGGAGGGCAGCCGCATCTCCGAGGTCGTGCACGGCGTCGCCGCAGCCCCTCAGGGAGCCGTGCGCCTGTCCGGCCTGACGATGCCCGGCATGGCGAACGCGCACTCCCACGCCTTCCACCGCGCCCTGCGCGGGCAGGCCCAGGGCGGCACCGAGGGGTTCCAGGCGTGGCGCGAGCGCATGTACTCGGTGGCGGCGCTGCTGGACCCCGACACCTATCTCGACCTGGCCAGGGGGACCTTCGCCGAGATGGCGCTGGCGGGCATCACCTGCGTCGGCGAGTTCCACTACCTGCACCACGGCGAGGGCGGCCGGCCGTACGCCGACCCCAACGCGATGGGCCACGCCCTCATCCAGGCGGCCAGGGAGGCGGGCCTGCGCATCACCCTGCTGGACGCCTGTTACCTGACCGGCGGCATCGGCGCCGCCCCGAACGACACGCAACTGCGCTTCGGCGACCGCGACGCCCACCAGTGGGCCGCGCGGGTGGACGCGCTGGCGGGCGAGTACGCCGGCAGCGACGACGTGGTGATCGGCGGAGCCGTCCACTCGGTGCGCGCCTGCCCGCCCGAGCAGATGCCCGTGGTCGCCGAGTTCGGACACCGCCGGGCCGCGCCGGTGCACGCCCAGGTCTCCGAGCGGCGCACCGAGAACCGCCACTGCGTCGAGACCTACTGCGCCACCCCGGTCCAGGTGCTGTACGAGCACGGCGTCCTCGGGCCCCGCACGACGGCCGTGCACGCCACCCACCTGTCGGACGTGGACGTGGCGCTGCTCGGCGGCACCTCCACCCACGTCTGCGTGTGCCCCACCACCGAGCGGGACCTGGCCGACGGCATCGGCCCGGCCCGCCGGCTGCACGACGCGGGGTCGCCGGTCACCCTGGGCAGCGACAGCAACGCCATGATCGACCTGTTGGAGGAGGCCAGGGCGGTCGAGCTGGGCGAGCGCCTGACCACAGGGCGGCGCGGTCACTGGACGGCCGCCGACCTGCTGGACTCGGCCACGATGGTGGGGCAGGCCTCGCTCGGCCACCCCGACGCGGGGTTCATCGTCCCGGGGGCGTGGGCCGACCTGGTCTCGGTGCGGCTGGACTCGGTGCGCACGGCGGGAGCGGGCAGCGGCTGCCCGGCCGAGACCGTGGTCTTCGGCGCCTCGGCCTCCGATGTGCACTCGGTCGTGGCCGGCGGCCGGCGGGTGGTCGCCGAGGGCGGCCACATTCTCGGCGACATCGGGACGATGCTGGCCGGCGCCATCTCCACCCTGCGGAAGTGACCGCATTTCCCCTGCGTCGAGCGGCTTTTCCGGCGGGCGAGTTTGCGCCTCTCAGGAGCGAACTCATACCTGAGGAGGAGCCCGGAAACCATTCTCCGGTCGTATCTCTTTAGGGAATCTTTGCCTTGGACTGGACGTTGATCCGGCAAAGAGGGGGAGAGCGTGTCGCACCGGTCATCGACGGCCGGAGGGGCGGGCTCCACCCGCACACCACTGCGGGCGTGGCGAGACGAGGTGCCATCGAATGGCAAGGCCGACGGGGAATCGGACGCATGACCAGCAGTCTGCTGAGAGGGACCTTCTGGGCACCTACCTGGCCGAGATCGGGCGGGTGCCTCTGCTCAGCGCCGACCAGGAGGTCGAGCTGGCCAAGCGCATCGAGGCGGGTCTCTACGCCGAGCAGCTGCTGGACGGCGGCGAGCCCGAGCCGAAGACCGCGGGAGCCCTCGACGAGGAGCTCGAACGGCTCGCGGTGTCGGGGCAGCGCGCCAAGGACGAGTTCATCCAGGCCAACCTCCGCCTGGTGGTGGCCGTCGCGAGGAAGTACTCCGGCAGGGGGATGCCGCTGATCGACCTGGTGCAGGAGGGGAACCTGGGCCTGGTCAGGGCGGTGGAGAAGTTCGACTACCGCCGGGGGTACAAGTTCTCGACCTACGCCACCTGGTGGATCCGCCAGTCCGTGGGCCGCGCCATCCACGAGCAGGCCAGGCCGGTGCGCCTGCCCACCCACGCCGGTGAGCAGATGACCCGCCTGATGCGGGTCCGCCGCGACATGATGGCCGAGCTGGACGCCGAGCCGACGGACGCCGACCTCGCCGAGGTCCTCGACCTGCCGATCGAGCGGGTGCGCGAGCTGCGCCGCTGGGCATCCGACCCGGTGTCGCTGCAGCTCGGCGTGGGTGACGAGGACGAGACCGAGCTCGGTGACATGATCGCCGACGACACGTGGGCCGATCCTGAGCAGCAGGCCATGGACACTCTCGAGCGCGAGCGGCTGGAAGACTGGCTGCAGGACCTCGAAGGCCGCGCCCGCGAGATGTTGCGTTGGCGTTACGGCCTGGTCGACGGTCGCGAGCACACCCTCACCGAGGTCGGCGAGCGGTACGGCATCGGCCGTGACCGCGCGCGGCGCATCGAGCGTGACGCCCTCGCGCGCCTGCGCAAGATGGCCCAGGCGGCCGCCTAGCCCGGGCCGGGCACCCCGTCGCGGCGCGTCGTTAGGGACGCGCCGATATCGTTTAGACGACCCTCCGAAACGTGGCCGAAACATCGCTGTCGCGAGTTTCACGTACGTGAAACACGCCAGGTCCAGACCTGAAACGGCAGAAGAACACGCTTTCGCCCAACGTCAGTGTGCAGCCGGTCAATGGAGCCCTGGAGCGCCCACTGCGGGAGAAAACGGCCACACGCCATTTGTAAGGGAGGGTCGCATCGAATGAAGATCGATAGCGGCACCACAGCCTGGATGCTCGCGGCCACCGCGTTGGTGCTGCTGATGACTCCTGGCCTCGCGTTCTTCTACGGGGGCATGACCAGGGCGAAGAGCGTCCTGAACATGATGATGATGTCGTTCGTCAGCATCATCACGGTAACCATCGCCTGGGTGATCTACGGGCACTCGCTCGCGTTCGGTGCGAACGGCAACGACTTCCTCAACAAGTTCGTCGGCGGACTCGGCGACCTCGGGCTGCAGAGCCTGGTCGACACCGCCACCAAGGAAGACGGCACAGGCATGCCCAGCCTGGTGTTCTCCGCCTTCCAGCTGACGTTCGCCATCATCACGGTCGCCCTGATCAGCGGTGCGATCGCCGACCGCGCCAAGTTCGGCGCCTGGGTCGTCTTCTCCGTCGTGTGGGCGACGATCGTCTACTTCCCGGTGGCGCACTGGGTGTGGGGCGGCGGCTGGCTGACCCAGCTCGGCATCGAGGACTTCGCCGGCGGCACGGTGGTCCACGTCAACGCCGGTGCGGCGGGTCTCGCGCTCGCGGTGGTGCTGGGCAAGCGCAGCGGCTGGCGCAAGGACCCGATGCGGCCGCACAACCTGACCCTGGTGCTGCTGGGCGTCGGTCTGCTGTGGTTCGGCTGGTTCGGCTTCAACGCCGGCTCCGAGCTCGCCGTGGACGGCACCGCGGGCCTCGCGTTCATGAACACCCAGGTCGCGACGGCGGTCGCCGCCGGCGCCTGGATCCTGGTCGAGAAGCTCCGCGACGGGCACTCCACCACGCTGGGCGTCGCCTCCGGTGCGGTCGCCGGTCTGGTGGCCATCACCCCGGCCTGTGGTTTCGTCGACCCGTGGGCCGCGATGGTCATCGGCGCCATCGCCGGTGCGGTCTGCGCCTACGCGGTGGGCCTGAAGTACAAGCTCGGCTACGACGACTCGCTCGACGTGGTGGGCGTCCACCTGGTCGGTGGCGCGCTCGGCGCCATCTCCCTGGGCTTCTTCGCCGCCTACCCCTTCCTCGAGCCGCAGGCCAAGGGCTTGTTCTACGGCGGCGGAGTGACCCAGCTGGGGCGTCAGATCCTCGGCCCGGTCGTCGTCGGGCTCTACTCCTTCGTCCTTGCCTGGATCATCGGCAAGATCATTGACAAGACGATGGGCTTCAGGGTCACTGAAGAGGACGAGGTCACCGGCATCGACATCACCACCCACGCCGAGACCGGCTACGACCTCGGCTCCGTTCACGCTTCCGGCGTCGCCGCGTCGGTGAACGGCCCAGTCCCATCAGTGGCGAAGAAGGTAGACGCATGAGGCTCATCACAGCGGTGATCAAGCCATTCAAACTCGACGACGTCAAGGCGGCTCTCGAGCAGTTCGGCGTCAAGGGCATGACGGTCAGCGAGACCAGCGGTTACGGCCGGCAGCGCGGCCACACCGAGGTCTACCGCGGCGCCGAGTACCAGGTCGACCTGGTGCCCAAGGTCCGCGTGGAGGTCCTCACCGAGGAGGAGGACGCCGAGGACGTCATCGACGTCATCGTCAAGGCCGCCCAGACGGGCAAGATCGGCGACGGCAAGGTCTGGTCCGTGCCCGTGGAGACCGTGATCAGGGTGCGCACGGGAGAACGCGGACCGGAGGCCCTCTAACCGGATGATGAGAGGCGACGCTCGCTCATATGCCGCGGCCCGCAAAGAGCGGGCCGCGGACATCGACCGCTGGCTGGCCGACCTCTTCCGCACGGCGTGTCCGCAGCCGCACGGAGGCCGGGAAGGCCGCAACGGGCTCGGGGGGGCCAAGAGCGGGTTCTCCTCCGCTGATGAACGCGGCGCCGGCGCCTCCCTCGGGGGGCCCGGCGCACCGCCCGCGGGGGCCGGCGCGGTCCTTTCGGGCACCGGCATCGCATTGCTGGCAGTCGGCAGCCTGGGCCGCGCCGAGCTGGCCCCGGGCAGTGACCTGGACCTGGTGCTGCTGCACAACGGCCAGGACGACATCGGCCGCATCGCCGACCGCATCTGGTACCCCATCTGGGACTCCGGCCTCGGGCTCGACCACTCGGTGCGCACGGTCGAAGAGGCCACCAAGGTGGCACGCGAAGACCTCAAGGCGGTTCTCGGGCTGATCCAGGCCCGTCACATCGCCGGCGACCCCGAGCTCACCAGAGCGGCCCGCGAGGCCGTGCTCGCCGAGTGGCGGGCCGACTCCCGGCGCAGGCTCGCCGAGCTGCACGAGTCGGCGGACAAGCGCTCCGAAGCCTCCGGCGAACTGGCCTTCCTGCTCGAACCCGACCTCAGGGACTCCCGCGGCGGCCTGCGCGACGTGCAGGCCATGCAGGCCGTGGCCGCCGCCTGGGTCGCCTCCGCGCCCGGTCCGCGGGTCCGCGAGGCCTACGAGTTCCTGCTGGACGTGCGCCACGGGCTGCACCTGGTCACCGCCCGCGGCGCCGACCGCCTGGTGCTGCAGGAGCAGGACGCCGTCGCGGGGGCGCTCGGCCTGCTGGACGCCGAGGCCCTGATGCGCCGCCTCGCCGAGGCGGGACGCACGGTCTCCCACGCCTTCGACGCCACCTGGCGCACCGTCGACCGGCTGCTCTCAGGGCCGGCCCCGCGCGGCCGGCGCCCGCTCGCCGACGGCGTGGTCGAGCATGGCGGCGAGGTGGTCCTCGCCCGCGGCATCAACCCCAAGGACGACCCCATCCTGGTGCTCAGGGCGGCGGCCGCGGCCGCCGAGGCCGGCCTGCCGATCGCCCCCGCCACCGTCTCGGTGCTCGCGGCCCAGTCGCCGCCGCTGCCGGTGCCCTGGCCCGACGAGGCCCGCGACGCGCTGGTCGCGCTGCTCGGGGCCGGGCGCGCCGCCGTGCCGGTGTGGGAGGAGCTCGACCAGGCGGGCGTCATCGTCCGGCTCATCCCCGACTGGGAGCGCGTGCGGCACCGTCCGCAGCGCAACCCCGTCCACCGCTTCACGGTCGACCGCCACCTCATCGAGACGGCGGCGGGCGCGGCGTCGTTCACCCGTGAGGTGTCCCGGCCCGACCTGCTGCTCATCTCTGCCTTGCTGCACGATGTGGGCAAGGGCTGGCCGGGCGACCACTCGACCACCGGCGAGATCGTCGCCAGGGACATCGGCGCCCGCATGGGCCTGGCGCCGGCCGACGTCGAGACGCTGGCCACCGTGGTCCGCCACCATCTGCTGCTGCCCGAGACCGCCACCCGGCGCGACCTGGACGACCCGGTGACGATCTCCCGGGTCGCCGAGGCGGTCGGCAGCCGCGAGGTGCTGGAGCTGCTGGCCGCGCTCGCCGTCGCCGACGGCAACGCCACCGGTCCGGCCGCCTGGAACTCCTGGAAGGCGTCCCTGGTCTCCGAGCTGGTCCGCAGGGTGCGGTCGGCGCTGTCGGGCAGCCCGCCGGCGCCCGCGCCCTCGCTGTCGCCGCAGCAGGCGTCCCTGGCCAGGCACGGCGGCGGCGCGATCCGGGTCAACGGCGGAGCGGTCACCGTGGTCGCGCCCGACCGGCCGGGCCTGCTCTGGCGGGCGGCCGGCGTGCTGGCGGCGCACCGCATGGTCGTGCGTTCCGCCTCGGCCGCCTCGGCGTCCTCCACCGCGGTGATCGAGTTCGCGGTGATCCCCGAGTACGGCACGCCGCCGGACCCGGCCACCCTGGAAGCCGATCTGCGCCTGGTGCTGGCCGGCCGCCTGGACATCGAGCAGAGGCTGGCGCGGCGCACGCGGTCGGTCCGCCCGGCGCGGGTCCCGGTCGCCCCTCCGAGGGTCAGCCTGGTGGACGACGCCTCGCAGACGGCCACGGTCGTCGAGGTCCGGGCGCACGACCGCCCCGGGCTGCTGTGGCGCATCGGGCGCGCCTTCGGCGAATGCAACCTTGACGTGCGCGCCGCGCGCGTGGAGACTCTCGGCGCGGAGGCGGTCGACGTCTTCTATGTGGTCGACAGATCCGGTCAGCCCATTACGGACGCCGCGCAACGGGTGCAGGTTCGCGAGCACGTGCTCGCCGCGCTGCGCTGACCGCCCGGTCGCGCGCTGAATACTGTCCTGAATCTGCAGGTCAGCGGGCATGGACCGCTCCACGATTCATAACAATTGCGTCGGGTGTGCCGGTTCCGTCGTCGGTAATGGTGACCTTGTGGTCGAATTGTCCCGGTTATGTCCTTATCAGCCATGCCGTCATCCATGCATGGAAGAGCGCAGGGGGTGGCGCGAGCATGATGGAACCCGAGACCCAGGCGAAACCCCGCTCTGAGGCCGGTACTGGCGCGAAGCGGCGCAGGCACGCGGGCGGGCAGGGGAGCCAGAACGGTCCAGGCGGCCAGCATGTGCAACGCGGCCGGCGCGGACCGGCACGGTTCGCGCCACGCCACTGGCGAGTGCCCGCGCGCCTGACCGCGCTCATCCTGGTGCCCACGATCGTCGGCGTCCTGCTGGCGGGCCTGCGCGTCGTGTCCTCGATCGACAGCGTCGCCGCCTACCAGCGCAACGCCGCCGAGGCCACGACCGCCGTCCATCTGCGCGAACTCGCCTTCCAGCTGGGATTGGAACGCGACAGGTCGATCTGGTTCCAGACCACCCGCCAGCAGCGGGCCGCGCTGGTCGACCAGCGCGCCGTCGTCGACGCGGCCGTCACCAAGGTCCGAGGCGACCTCGCCGCGATCGACTCCGAATACGGAGTGCGCGCCGTCCAGGACGCACAGCAGGTCCAGAACCGCCTGGACACCATGGCGGTCATCCGCAAGGGCGGCCAGCCGGCCAAGTTCACCGACATGGTCACCGCGCTGCTCCGGCTGCACGACGAGATCATCCAGACCAGCGAGGACCCGCAGCTCATCGGTGACCTGCGCGGGCTCAGCGCGCTCGCCCACGCCAAGGAGGAGGCCTCCCAGCAGCGCGGCACCCTCATCGGCACGCTCGCGCGCGGGCAGCGGTTCACCGCCGAGAAGCTGGAGGACTTCATCGCCGCCCGCTCGCGGCAGAAGACCGCGCTCGCGACCTTCAGCGGCGAGGCCGGCGCCGACAACGGCCGGCTGCTGTCCTCCACCCTCCAGGGCGAGCAGGTGGTCAGGGCCGAGCTCACCAAGTCGTGGGCGATCGCTCTGGCCTCCCGGAACCTGCCGGTGCGGGCGAACGGCGCCGGTGGCGGCGCCCCCGCGGTCAAGCAGTGGTTCGAGGACAGCACCAAGACCATCGACCTGCTCCAGCGGGTGGAGCGCCAGGTCGCCGCGAGCGTCGCCACCCGCGCCGCCGCGCTGGAGTCGGCCGAGCGGCGCAACGCGATCATCGCCGGCGTCCTCATCCTCGCCCTGATCCTGCTGGTGCTGGCCACCACGGTGCTCATCGCCCGTTCGCTGGTGCGGCCGCTGCGCCGCCTGCGCTCCGAGGCGCTGGAGATCGCCGGTTTCCGCCTGCCGGCCGTCGTGCGGCGGATGCGCGAGACGGGCGACGTCGCCGAGGCCGCCGACGTCCAGCCGATCCTCGTGGGCACCCACGACGAGATCGGCGAGGTCGCGACCGCGTTCGACGAGGTCCACCGGCAGGCCCTCCGGCTGGCGGCCGAGGAGTCCCAGCTGCGCGGCAACGTCAACGCGATGTTCGTCAACCTCTCACGGCGCATCCAGACCCTCGTCGAGCGGCAGATCTCCCTCATCGACGGCCTGGAGCGCGGCGAGCAGGACGGCCCGCGCCTGGCCGACCTGTTCAAGCTGGACCACCTGGCCACCCGCATGCGCCGCAACAGTGAGAACCTGCTGGTCCTCGCCGGGCACGAGGCCGCGCGCAAGCGCAGCCAGCCCGCCAAGCTGGTGGACGTGGTCCGGGCGTCGCTGTCCGAGGTCGAGGACTACGAGCGGGTCAGCGTCAAGGTCCACCGCAACGCGGCCATCGCCGGGTACGCGGCCAACGACGTGGTCCACCTGGTGGCCGAGCTGGTCGAGAACGCCCTGGCCTTCTCGCCGCGCAACACGCGCGTCGTGGTGTCCAGCAGCATGATCGAGGGCGGCGGCGCGCTGCTCGCCGTCAGCGACTCGGGCATCGGCATGACGGCCGAGGAGATCGCCGAGACCAACCGCAAGCTGGCCGACCCGCCGGTCGTGGACGTCTCGGTGTCGCGCCGCATGGGCCTGTTCGTGGTCGGCCGCCTCGCCCTGCGCCACGACATCCGCGTGCAGCTGCGGCGCGGCGACGCGGCCGGGCTCATCGCCATGGTGCTGTTCCCGCCGCAGCTCATCTCCGTGTCGGCCGGGCGGCCGCTGCTGCCGCAGCGAGACGCGGCGCAGGAGACGCCCTCGCCCGCCTTCGGCGGCTCCGGCCGGTCCGCCGGCGGGTCCTCCGCCTACGACGAGGGCGAGCCGTTCTCGGCCTTCAACGGCCGCGGCGCGGAGCCCGGCGCCGGATCCACGCCGCTCCCCAACGGCACCGGGCCCATGCCGGTCTCCAACGGCACAGGGCCGACGCCCGTGCCGAACGGCGGCGGGCCGCACTCCTATCCCGGCGCGTTCCAACCGGTCCGCAACGGCACCGGGTCGCCGTTCGGCTCACAGACGGGCGACCTCGGGCAGGGGGCGCCGGGCGGCGCCTTCGGCGGCCCCGCTCCCGGAGGCACGGGGCCGGTCCCCGGCGCCGCCGGACCGGGTCACGGAAAGGGCGCGCGGGGCGACGAGCCGGTCTTCGGTGCGGCCCGGGGCGACGAGTTCGTCTTCGGGGCGGCAAGCGCGGACGACGAGGCCGGTTTCGGACCCGTCGGCCCCTCCACGGGCCCCTCCGGCCCGTCCGGTCCCGCCACGCCGTCCGGATGGCCGGCCGCGTCCGCCGGTCCGGCCACGGGCTCCTCCGGCCCCGCCGCCGGGCAGGCCGGGCTGCCGGTGCGCTCGCCAGGCCTGCACACCCAGGCCGATCCGCCGACCGCGCCCTTCACGCCCGTGATCCCGAGCGCCGCCGGACCGGGCACGGGTCCCGCCGGCCCGGGCACCAACCCCGCCGGGCCCCGTGCGGGCGCCTTCGGGGCGAGCCCCGCGGACGCGCTCGGCCCGCGCACCGGCCCCGCCGGACCGCACACCGGGCCGGCCGGGCTCGGCGGTCCGCGTCCTGAACACCTCCAACCGCGTCCGGCGGCGCCCGTGTCCGGCGCCGGCGAAACGCCGCTGGAGCGCGGCGACGAGTTCCTGCCGATCTTCGCCTCCGTCGAGTCGGCGTGGTTCCGCCGTCCCGATCCCCACGAGATCGCCACATCCCGGGGACAGGCCGAGGCCGGCACCGAAAAGGGCGCGGCGACGGCCGGGTCCGAGCGCGGCGAGCGGACGGCGGGCACGGCAGGTCCGGAAGGTCCGGCGAAACGCCGTGAGGCGGCGCCGGAGCCCGCGCGACCTGCCGCCGAGGCGGCGGCGTGGGGCTCCACGGCCGACTCCGGATGGCAGGCCGCCGACGCGGTGAAGGAGCCCTCCCTCGGGGGCGTCACCGCCGCGGGGTTGCCCAAGAGGACGCCGAAGGCCAACCTTGTGCCCGGGTCGGTCTCCGGCCCGCCGGCCTCGGCGGCGGCGGGCGGGTCCGCACCTCCGTCCCCGCCGGTGTCCGCCGAGCTGATCCGCGCCAGGATGTCGCGCTTCCAGCAGGGCATCCAGCGGGGCAGGGCGGACATCACCGAAGCGACGTCCAGCAACACCGACAGCGACAATCCCTGACCCACTTGACCGACGCGGCACTGAATGAGGAGGGCCCGTGATCGACCTGAGCCACGAGGCACGCAGGTTCGACTGGCTGATCACCGAGTTC
The DNA here is from genome assembly GCF_042654065.1 of Sphaerisporangium dianthi. Classification (NCBI taxonomy): domain Bacteria; kingdom Bacillati; phylum Actinomycetota; class Actinomycetes; order Streptosporangiales; family Streptosporangiaceae; genus Sphaerisporangium; species Sphaerisporangium dianthi. The sequence continues at coordinate 36,366 of NZ_JBHSFP010000036.1, forward strand.
GTCAGCGGGACGCCGGGCGTCGCGCACGCGGTCGTCGTCTCGGCGGACGGCCTGCGGCTGGCGAACTCCGAAGGCTTCCCGCCTGACCGCGCCGACCAGCTCGCGGCGGTGGCCGCGGGCCTGCTGAGCCTGACGGTGGGCGCCTCCCGCGTGTTCGACGGCGGCGGCGTGACGCAGACCGTCGTCGAGATGCAGTACGGCATCATGCTGGTCATGGCGATCAGCGACGGTTCCTGCCTGGCCGTCCTTGCGTCGCCCGACTGCGACATGGGCCTGGTGGCCTACCAGATGACGCTGCTGGTCGAGCGCGCGGGCCAGGTGCTCACCCCCGCTCTGCGCGCCGAGTTGCAGACCTCCAGGATCCGGTGATGCTCAACGGTGACGGGACCGAGGACGAGCCCCTCTTCCGTCCGTACGCCGTCACCGGGGGCCGGGCAGAGCCGAGTTACCACCTCGCGATGGAAACTCTGGTCTCATCGGCCCCCATAATGGGCGATGATTTGTCCCTGCTCACTCCCGAGCAAGAAGCGATCATCGTGCTCTGTCGCTCCGTCCGTTCGGTCGCCGAGATCTCCGCGTTGCTGCGGGTGCCGCTCGGCGTGGCCCGCGTGCTGATCGCGGACATGGCGGACGAAGGTCTGGTACGCCTGCATCTGCCACGGCTCGACCAGGGACAACCAGACCACAACCTGCTTGAAAGGGTTCTCAGTGGACTTCGCAGGCTCTAGCCGGGGCCCGGCGCTGACGTCGACGAAGATCGTCGTCGCCGGCGGGTTCGGCGTCGGCAAGACCACCTTCGTCGGCGCGGTGTCGGAGATCCTCCCGCTGACCACCGAAGCGGTCATGACCGACGCCAGCGCCGGCATCGACGACCTGGGTCTGACCCCGCACAAGACCACGACCACGGTGGCGATGGACTTCGGCCGGCTCTCGCTGGACCAAGACCTGATCCTGTACCTGTTCGGCACGCCCGGACAGCACCGCTTCTGGTTCATGTGGGACGACCTGGTGCGCGGCGCGATCGGCGCCGTCGTGCTGGTCGACACCCGCCGCCTGGCCGACTGCTTCCCGGCCATCGACTACTTCGAAGAGGCCGGTCTGCCGTTCGTGGTCGGCATCAACGGCTGGGACGGGCACTACCCTCACGTCGAGCAGGAGGTCCGCGAGGCGCTCACCCTCGCCCCGCACATCCCGATCGTGCGCACCGACGCGCGCTCCAGGGACGCCGTGAAGTCGACCCTGATCACGCTGGTCGAGTACGTCCTGACCCTCAGGTCGGCGTACGGTCGCACCAGCTGATACCCGGCGTGCGGCGCGTCAGGCGGTCGTCTCGGACCACCACGACGCCGCCACCAGTTCGGCGACGAGGGTCTCGGTGAGCAGGGCCACGCCGGGGTCGGCGTCGCCCGCGTACCTGAGCGCGTGCGCGCCCTCGACCGCGCCGCCGACCGCCAGTACGGTCGAGCCGCGCTGCCGCACCCACTCCATGGCCTGCTCGTCGTAGCGCGAGCCGGGGAACAGGATGGCCCGGTAGTCGAGGGTCTTGGTGAGGTACACGTCCACGTGCGCCCAGTCGCCGGTCTCGCACGCGTCGGCGGGGCGGCGCGGCCCCTCGCGCAGCATCAGCGCCGACTGCTCGGCCGAGGACAGCCGTTCGGCGGGGGCGACGGTGTAGACGCCGTGCGGCCCGTCGAGCAGGGTGAGCGCGTCGGCGAGCCATGCGCCCCTGCGGTCCAGCAGGTCGGCGCTCGCCTCGGCGGCGCGGCGCACCAGCCCCGGGACGTCCGCCTTGACCCCGGTCAGCCGGGCCTGCAGCGCCAGCAGCAGCGCCAGCGTGTGCTGGAAGGTGCGGCAGGAGACGCCGCCGCGTTCCTCGCCCGCCGCCATGTCCGCCACCAGGTCGGCCCCCTCGGTCACGGGCGAGCCGAGGGTGTTGGTGAGGGCCAGGACGGTGGAGCGCCCGCGATGGCGGGCGAGCGCGTCCAGGGTCTCGCGGCTCCCGCCGGTGGCCGAGATGGCGACGACCAGAGTGTCACGCGCGGGCGGGTGGCCGATCGCGGCGGAGGCGTACTCGGCGACCGCGTCCACGCCGGCCGCCCGCAGCCGCAGGGCCGCCACCCCGGCGGCGTACCGCGAGCTGCCCATGCCGAGGAAGACCACCCTCCGCACGTCCTCGGGCACCTCCTCGAACGGATCGCGATCCGCCAGGGTGGCGGCCAGCGCCGAAAGGGCGGCCGGCTTGGCCTCCAGATCGGCCAGGTACAGCTCGGGGTTCACGCGATCTCCTCGGCGGGCGACGGGGCGGCGGTCTCGGTGGCGGCGGCCGCGCGGGACGCGCCGGCGCGGGCGGACGGCGGAACGTCCGGGAAACGGCTGCGCAGGACGCCCATGGGGGCGTAGCGCCAGCGGGGGAGGTGCAGGGCCGCGTAGATCAGCTCGCGGCACAGCTGCTCGATCTCGAACGCGCCGAGCAGCGATTCGTCGAGCAGCCCGGCCATGCCCCGCGTGGCGAGGGCGTCGCGGTAGGCGGACAGCAGCGAGCCGCGCGCGGCGGCGGCCCACGCGAGGGCGCGCGACGGGGCGGCGCCGCGCCGCCGGACCGCCACCTGGGCCACGTGCTCCAGGCTGGTGGCGAGCTGGGCGAGGTCGCGGGCGGCCGGCTGGAACGGGTCGGCGCCGGTCACGGTCGGGTTGCCGTCGAAGTCGACCACGGCGTACCCGTCGCGCCAGCGCAGCGTCTGGCCCACGTGCAGGTCGCCGTGGATGCGGATGAGCGGTGTGCCGGACACCTCGCCGAGCGGCGAAAGGCGGCCCGCGAGCGCGGGCGCGTGCCGGGCCAGCCAGGCGCCGTCCTCGCCGCCGGTGAGCTCAAGGGCGCGCGTCAGGGCGTCGCCGGCCCGGGCGGCCCATCCTCCACCCGGCTCCGCGGCCCGTACGGGGCCGGGGAAGGCGGGCGAGGGGGTGGCCATCGCCGCGTGCAGGCCGGCGGCGAGGCGTCCGAGGGCGGCGGCGAAGGCGGTGCGGCCGGCCTCGGCCTCGTCCACGCACCACTGCCAGCCGTCCGCGGCGTCCGGCAGGTAGGCGGTGACCAGGGCGACCAGCCGCTCGCCGCCGCCCGGCGGGCGCGCCGTGAGCGCGGCGTACGGCAGGGCGGTCTCGGTGAAGCCGACCGAGGTCAGGTGGGCGAACATCTCGGGGGCGGGCTGGGGGAGCGGCGGGGGCGGCGTGAGCCACTTGACCACGACCCGTTCGTCCACGACCACCGAGTGGTTGGTCTGGTCGACGTCGAACCCGCGCTCGCCCGCCGTGGCCCGCACCGCCGGCAGCGGGTGGAACGGCACGACCGTGAGGCCGCCCGGCGGGTCGTCGCCACGGGACAGGGCGGCGACCAGGGCCGCGGTGGCGCCGTCGCCGGCGACCGGCGTTCCACCGTGCGACGCCGGGCCGTCAGGTTCTGTTGAACTCAGATTCAACTCAGCAACCAAACTACGAGCTAACAATGTCCGGGAAAGTCTTGCTCATGTTGATCTGTGCTGCAACACTCCTGCTTTGGTCTGCCGTGCGAAGGTCAGGCACCGCGGTCTTTTTCGTACCACAGAACCTTGAATCCCTAAGGAGTAGCGGCCGTGTCCCGAACCCGGTACGCCCGTCATCTTCCGGTCGCGGCGGTCGCCGCCGGTCTCGCTCTCGCCCTCGCGGCGTGCGGGGGTGGCGGTTCGACGAGCGCCGACGGCGCCGCGCCGAGCGCGGCGGCCGACGAGCTGAACCCGAACGCCGACCTGAAGAAGCAGTCGGTCACCATCACCATCTGGGACGGTTACAGCCCGAAGGACCTGCCCGAGCGGGTGAAGCAGGACAGCAAGCTCGGCTTCGACCTGAAGACCACCCTCCACGCCACCAACGAGGAGGCGATGGCCAAGCTCACGGCCGGCACCGACAGCGGCATCGACGTGGCGTTCGTCTCCGGCCAGTACGCGCAGGCGCTCAACGAGCAGGGCCTTCTCGAGCCGCTGCACCCCGAGCTGATCCCGAACCTGGCGAACCTCTACCCTGAGGCGGCCCAGATGTCCTTCGACAAGGGCAACAAGTTCTCGGTGCCCTACACCTGGGGCACGACGGGCATCTGCTACCGCACCGACCTGGTGAAGACCAAGCCGACAAGTTGGAACGATCTCCTGAACCCCGCGCCGGAGCTCAAGGGCAAGGTCACGATGATGACCACCGAGCGCTGGCTGGCGCTGCCCGCCCTGAAGGCCGTGGGCGCCTCGATCAACACCACCGACGACAAGCAGCTCGCCCAGGCCAAGGACACACTGCTCAAGGCCAAGCAGGCCGGCATGCTCTACGACGACACCACCTTCGGCGCCAAGCTGGAGAAGGGTGAGGCCGCGCTGGTCGAGGCGTGGGACGGCTGGTGCCCGACCACCAACCCGAAGATCAAGTTCGAGGTGCCCAAGGAGGGCAGCGACCTCTGGTCGGACACCATGGTGATCATGAAGACCTCCAAGAACAAGGAGGCCGCCCACGCGTTCATCAACTACATCCTCGACCCGTCGGTGCACAGCTGGGTGTCGGAGAACATCCTGTACAAGGTGCCGAACAAGGCCGCCATGGACCTGCTGAACGCCAACAACAAGGACCTGGTCGCCAAGAACACCCCGCTGCAGATGACCCCGGCGGAGCTGCTCAAGGGCGAGTCCATCGTCGACCTCGGCGAGGACTCCGGCAAGTACACCCGCCTGGCCACCGAGATCTCCGCCAAACAGTGACGGTCTCGCGTTGACTACCGAGCACGAAATCGTACGATCCGGCGCGGCGGCCGCCCCCTCCACGGGGCGGGCGCCGCGCCGGCCGCGGGCCCTGGGCGGGCTCGCCGCGCGCCTGGCGTTCCTCGGCCCGGGGCTCGGCTACCTGATCGTCCTGCTGCTCGTGCCGCTGGCCCTGGTGCTCAGCTACACGATCTTCCGGCGGGGCAGGTTCGGCGGGGTGGTGTACGAGGCGACCGCCGAGAACTTCACCCGCCTGTTCGACCCCCTGTACCTCGACGTCGTCGTCCAGTCGGTGCGGACGGCCACGCTGACGACCGTGGCCGCGCTGCTGATCGGTTACCCGACGGCGTACGTGATCGCCGGGCTGCCGCGCAGGTGGAAGACTCTCGCGCTGGTCGCGATCGTCCTGCCGTTCTGGACGAACTTCCTCATCCGGGTCTACGCCTGGGTGATCCTGCTCAGCGGGCCCGGCCTGGTGAACGAGGCCCTCACCGGCATCGGCCTGATCGACAAGCCCCTTCAGCTGCTCTACAACCAGGGCACGATCGTCACGGGCCTGCTGTACTCCTACCTGCCGCTGATGATCCTGCCGCTGTACGCGGCGATCGAGCGGCTGGACCCCCAGCTGCGCGAGGCGTCGGCCAACCTCGGGGCGCGGCCCGCGCGCACCTTCTGGTCGGTGACGCTGCCGCTCACCCTGCCCGGCGTCCTGACGGGGTGCGTCTTCGTGTTCGTCCCGTGCCTCGGGAACTTCGTGATCCCCGAGATCCTCGGCGGAGGCCGTTCGATCTTGGTGGGGAACCTGATCAGGGACCAGTTCCTCAAGGCCCGCGACTGGCCGTTCGGCTCCACCCTCGCGCTCGCGGTGATCGCCGTGCTCGTCCTGCTGCTGTTCCTGCAGGCGTGGGCGTCGCGCGCCTACGGCGGGACGGAGGGCCGTCGTGCCTAGGCGCCGGCTGATCTACGTGCCCTTCTGGGCCACCTACGTGTTCCTGTACACACCCATCGTCGTGCTCGCCGTGATGTCGTTCAACGCCGGCAAGTCGCCCTACGCCTTCGAGGGCTTCAGCCTGAAGTGGTACGGCGAGCTGGCCGCCGACGACACCGTCAGGCACGGGCTGGTCAACACGCTGATCGTCGCCGCGGGGACGACCGTGCTGTCCACCGTGCTCGGCACGCTGCTCGCGGTCGGCATGGCCAGGCACGCGCGGTCGCGCCTGCTGGACGCGCTCGGCCTGCTGCCGGCCGTGCTGCCGGACCTGGTGCTGGCCATCGGCCTGCTGGTCTTCTACGCGGCGGTCAAGATGACGCTCGGCCTGCACTCGGTGATCCTCGCGCACTCGGTCTTCGGCATGGCGTTCGTCGCCGCGGTCGTGCGCACCCGGCTCGCCCACGCCGACACCTCGCTCGAGGAGGCCTCCCGCGACCTCGGCGCCTCGCCGCTGACCACGTTCACGCGCATCACGCTGCCCACCCTGGCCCCCGGCATCGCCGCCGGGGCGCTGCTGGCGTTCACGCTGTCCATCGACGAGTTCGTGATCGCCTTCTTCACCGCGGCCCCGACCGAGCCGACCCTGCCCATCGTCATCTACTCGATGGTGCGCTTCGGGGTCACCCCTGAGATCAACGCGCTGGCGACGATCCTGCTCGCGGTGAGCTTCACCGTGGTCATCGTCGCCCAGCGGATGACCCGACTGACGGAGTCCCTGTCATGAGCGCTGTACCCGAGGCCCCCGCCGTGCCCGCGACGCTGGTGGGCATCGAGGGCGTCTCCCGGCGGTTCGGCGAGGTCACCGCCCTCGACGACGTCTCCCTGGACATCCGGCAGGGCGAGTTCTTCGCCCTCCTCGGCCCGAGCGGGTGCGGCAAGACCACGCTGCTGCGCATCCTCGCCGGGTTCGACGCGCCGGACGCCGGCGCCGTCACCCTGGACGGCGCCGACCTGCTGCGCCTGCCGGCCCACCGCCGCCCGGTCAACCTGATGTTCCAGTCGTACGCGCTCTTCCCGCACATGAGCGTCGCCAAGAACATCGCCTACGGGCTGGAGCGCGAGCGCCTGCCCCGCGCCGAGATCAGGTCCCGGGTGGAGGAGGTGCTCGCCACCGTCGGCCTGACAGAGCAGGCCGGCCGCCGGCCCCAGCAGCTGTCCGGCGGCCAGCGGCAGCGGGTCGCGCTCGCCCGGGCCATCGTCAAGCGGCCCCGCCTGCTTCTGCTGGACGAGCCGCTGTCGGCGCTGGACAAGAAGGTGCGCGCCGAGATGCAGCTGGAGCTCAAGCGCCTCCAGCACGAGGTCGGCATCACCTTCGTCGTGGTCACCCACGACCAGGAGGAGGCGATGTCGCTCGCCGACCGCATCGCCGTCATGCAGGCGGGACGCGTCCAGCAGGTGGACGCCCCCGTGCGGCTGTACGAGCGGCCCGCCACGCCGTTCGTCGCCGGGTTCATCGGCGCCAACAACCTCTTCGAGGGCACGGTCGCCGGTGGCGGGCTGGCCGTCCCCGGCCTCGGCACGCTGCCCGCGCAGGGCGGCTTCGCGGCGGGCGCGCCCGCGCTGCTGGGCGTGCGGCCGGAGTCGGTGCGCCTCGGCGAGACGGGCATCCTCGACGGGCTGGTCGCCGACGTGAGCTTCTACGGGGGCGTGTCGCACATCGCGGTGCGGGTGCCCGGGCACGACCGTCCGATCTTGGTCGCGGCCCCCGGCCCGACCCGGGTGCGGGCCGGGGCCGAGGTGAGAGTCGGCTGGTCGGCGGCCGACGCCGTGCTGATCGCCAGGTGAGGCCGATGAGCCGAGACGAGGCGCGGCCCCGGCAGGGGTCAGGAGGCGGGCTCCAGCGCGTGGCCGGTGACGGTCCTGGCGTAGCTCAAGATGAGCTCGGCCGCCTCCCCGGGACCGATCACCGGGTGCCGCGCGGTGATGCGGTAACCGTAGGCGTCCTCCAGCGCGACCAGGTTGCGGGAGATCGTCAGCGAGTCGCCGACGAGGGTGAACACTCCGAGCGCCGCCCCGGTGTCGAGGATCGACTGGTACATCGCCACCTGCCGGTCGTACAGGGTGGTGAGCAGGACGGCGTACACCCTCTTGCGGGCCGCCGCGCCGCCCAGCTCGTTGAGCAGCCGCACCCCGGGGTCGTCCGGGCCGACCGGCAGCCCGGAGCGGATGGTGACCAGGAGCTTCTGGACGGGGTCGCTGCACTGCGCGATGCGCTTGACGCGCAGCTCGTAGAAGCGCTCCATGCCGGCGTGGTGGGCCTCCACCAGCAGTTCGCTCAGGTCGGGGTAGTGGTAGAGCACCGCCCCGGACGTCAGCCCGGCCTCCTCGGCGACGTGGTTGAGATGGACCCCCTGGGTGCCGTGACGCAAGATCGCCCTGCGGGCGGCCTCGATGAGGTCGACCCGCCGGTCGGCCCGGCTCTTGCGCGAGCTCATGCCGCCTCCTATGCCCCGTTGTTGAACCTGAAGTTTAAAGCCACGCATCCCCTCTAGGCCATGGAAACCTGGTCTTTACCCCCCTACTCGTCAACGATTTGAACAACTATTCAAAAGCGATGGAGCATCGATGGCCACCATTCTGTTCATGCCGGAGAGCGCCTATGGGCCGACGAACAACTGCGTCGGCATCGGCGACATCCTGCGCCGCCGGGGGCACCGCGTCGTCTTCGCGGCCGAGGCGTCGTGGAAGGGGAAGCTGACCGCGCTCGGCTTCGAGGAGGACCTGGTCGACCTGGCACCGCCTGCCGAGGAGGAGCAGGACGCCGGCCAGTTCTGGAAGGACTTCATCCGCGACACCGCGCCCGAGTACCGCAAGTCCACCCTCGCGCAGCTCGAGACCGTCACCAAGCCGATCTGGGACGCCCTCATCGACGGCGTCAAGTACTGCGAGCCGCGGCTCAAGGCGATCATCGAGCGGGTGAACCCCGACGTCATCGTCGAGGACAACGTCATCACCTTCCCGGCGCTGCTGACGGCGGGCAAGCCGTTCGTGCGCATCGTCTCGTGCAACCCGCTGGAGGTGAAGGGCGAGGGCGTGCCGCCGGTGTTCAGCGGCCTGCCCGCCGCCGACGGCGGCGAGTGGGAGGCGTTCCGGGCGGAGTACGACCGCACCCACCGCGAGATCTGGACGGCCTTCAACGAGTGGGTCGTGGAGCAGGGCGCGCCGGCGCTGCCCGAGCTGGAGTTCATCCACGAGGGCGACCTCAACCTCTACGTCTTCCCCGAGATCGCCGACTACACCGACGCCCGCCCGCTCGGCCCCTCCTGGCACCGCCTGGACTCCTCGGTGCGCGAGACCGACGAGCCGTTCGAGCTGCCCGCCTCGATGGCCGGCGGGGAAGGCGCGCTGATCTACTTCTCCCTCGGCTCGCTCGGGTCGGCCGACGTCGAGCTCATGCAGCGCGTCATCGACGTGCTGGCCACCACGCCGCACCGCTACATCGTCTCCAAGGGCCCGCTCCACGAGGAGATCAAGCTGGCCGGCAACATGTGGGGCGCGGAGTTCGTGCCGCAGACCAAGATCATCCCGCTGGTCGACCTGGTGATCACGCATGGCGGCAACAACACCACCACCGAGGCCCTGCACTTCGGCAAGCCGATGATCCTGCTCCCGCTGTTCTGGGACCAGTACGACAACGCCCAGCGCGTCGACGAGCTGGGGTACGGCGTGCGCATGTCCACCTACGCCTTCGCCGACGAGGAGCTCGTGGGCGCGCTGGAGCGGCTGCTCGCCGACACCGGGCTGCGCGAGCGCCTGGCCGAGGCCGGCGAGGAGATCCGCCGCCGGGACGGCCTGCGCAAGGCCGCCGACCTCATCGAGGCGACGGTCGCCCCCGCGGCCTCCGCCTGACGTTCCACGACGCCGGCCCCCGTCCCGCGACGCTCGCGGGCCGCGGGGCCGGTGGCTCCGCCGGAAAGAGAAGCACATGATCCAGACCCCCATCGACCCCGCCACGGGAGCACCGCTCGCGGAGGTGCCCGACTCGACGGCGCAGGAGGTCGCGGGCGCCGTCCGGTCCGCGCGGGAGGCCTACCTGCAGTGGTCGCAGGCCACGCCCGCCGAGCGCTCGCGCGTCCTGCTCCGCCTGGCCGACCTGGTGGAGGCCGACGCCGACGAGCTGACGCGGCTGGAGGTGACGCAGACCGGCAAGCCCGCCACCGTCTTCCGGGACGGCGAGCTGCCGTTCGCGGTGGACAACCTGCGCTTCTTCGCCGGCGCCGCCCGCTCGCTGGAGGGGACGGGCGCGGGCGTCCTGAGCGCCGGCTACACCTCGGTGCTGGTGCGCCGCCCCGTCGGGGTGGTCGCCTCCATCGCCCCCTGGAACTTCCCGCTGGTGATGGCGGTGTGGAAGCTCGGCCCGGCCCTGGCGGCCGGGAACGGAGTGGTGATCAAGCCGGCGCCGCAGACGCCCGGCACGACGCTGCGCCTGGTGGAGCTGGCCGCCAAGGCGGGCCTCCCCGACGGGCTCCTGCGGGCCGTCACCGGCGACGCCGAGGTGGGGGAGGCCCTGACGGCGGACCCCGGGGTGGACATGATCAGCGTGACCGGCTCGACGGCGACCGGCCGGTCGGTCATGCGCGGCGCGGCGGGCGACCCGGCCGCCGGGCGCTCCGGGCTCAAGCGGGTGCACCTGGAGCTCGGCGGCAAGGCCCCGGCGCTGGTGTTCGCCGACGCCGACCTGACCGAGATGGCCAAGGGCGTCGCCATGGGCGCCACCTACAACACCGGGCAGGACTGCACGGCGGCGACGCGCGTCTACGCCGAGCGCGAGGTGTACGACCAGGTGGTCGAGGCCCTGCGGGAGGCCATGGCGGCGATCACCCCCGGTGATCCCTGGGATCCGGCGACCGACATCGGGCCGCTGATCTCGGCCGGCCACCGCGCGCGCGTGCACGGGTTCGTCGAGCGCGCCCTGGCGCACGGCGCGCGCCTGGTGACCGGCGGCGCGGTGCCGCAGGGGCGCGGCTTCTTCTACCCGCCCACGCTGATCGCCGGAGCCGCGCAGGACAGCGAGATCGTCCAGGGCGAGATATTCGGTCCGGTGATCGTCGTCCTGCCGTTCTCCGGCGAGGACGAGGCCGTGCGGCTGGCCAACGACACCCCCTACGGCCTGGCCTCCTCGGTGTGGTCGCGCGACGTCGGCAGGGCGCTGCGGGTGTCGCACCGGTTGGACGTGGGTGTCACCTGGGTGAACGATCATCTGCCGATCGCCTCGGAGGCTCCGCACGGCGGGGTGAAGGGCAGCGGGTTCGGCAAGGACATGAGCCAGGAGGCGGTCCAGGAGTACTCCGTGACCAGGCATCTCATGATCAAACACGCGCTCCCCGAGGCGCGAAACGGCTTCCGGCCCGCATAGTTACGGAAGCGAGTTGGCGGATTTATACCTAGAAGTACCGATTTGATGTGGATTGTCCATACATGTTCTGTTGGCCGATCTGGTAGGGGTGTGCTGCAATTACCATCGCCTGATGGATGTCTCGGACGTCTCATGCGCCTCGCGCGTGACGTACCCCCCTGCACGCCAGGCTCGGTGAGAGGTTGCGAAAATCAGTGAGGATCCAAGAACCTCGGGGCGACTCGGGGCGAAATGACCGTGTGGAGCGGTCCGAGCCACCCGTGGCACGCACTCCTCAGACGGGTAGCCGGCTGCGGCTGAAGAACTGGCGTGTGCGGTCCCGCCTGATCGCCCTCATCATCGTCCCGACGATCGTCGGCGTCATCCTCGGCGCGGTGCAGCTCACCAACGCCGTGGCCACATCCACCGAGTACAGCCGCCTCACGGAGGTGGCCACGCTCGTCCAGAAGATCGACGTCCTGGTGCACGAGGTCGACCGCGAACGCGACCTCACCGCCTGGTACCTCGCCGAGGGACGCCGCCAGGCGCGCCTGAAGAAGGTGCGGGCCCAGCAGGCCGTCGTGGACCGCGCCAGAGAGCCGGTGCTCGCCGCCGTCTCCGCCCTGGACTCCTCGCACACCGCGCGTGTCCGCGCCGAGGCCCAGCAGATCCGCCGCTGGCTCGAAGGACTCCCCGGCCTCCGCGGCCGTATCGCGAGCGGCGTCCCCTCGCGAGCCGCGCTCGGCATCTACTCCAGCCTCATCAACGTCCTCACCTCGATGCAGGGCGAGCTGGGCGCGTCCGGCAAGGACCAGCGCCTGTTCGGCGACGTCATCGCCCTCAACGCGCTCAGCCGGGCCAAGGAGGAGGTCTCCCGCCAGCGCGGCCTCATGACCGTCGGGCTCACCACGCTCGGCACCATCGGCGGCGGCTTCGACTACGACGACTTCGTCGACTTCCCCGGCTCCTGGAGCCGCCAGCAGAGCGAGACCGCGACCTTCCTGGCGGAGGCCCAGCCCGCCGACGTCAAGTTCTACAACGAGACCGTCCGCGGGCAGCAGGTCGACAAGGCCGACTGGATGCGCGCCCTGGCGCTGGCGCAGCTGCGCCAGTTCAAGGAGATCCAGGACCTCGACCCGATCCGCCGCGACGACACCACCATCTGGTACACCTCCACCAGCGCCGTCGCCGACCGCATGCGCAAGGTCGAGGAACGGCTGGTCGACTCGGTCGTCCGGCAGAGCCAGGCGCTGCAGCAGGAGGCCGGGCGGCAGGCGTTCATCTCCGGCGCGGTGATCCTCGTCCTGCTGCTGCTGGTCCTGATCATCACCGCCGTGGTCGCGAGCTCGCTGACCCGCCCGCTGCGCCGCCTGCGCGCCGAGGCGCTGGAGATCGCCGGCAGCAGGCTGCCGCAGACCGTCCAGCGGCTCCGCGAGAGCGGCGACGCCACCCAGAGCTCCGACGTCGTGCCCATCGGCGTCGACTCCCGGGACGAGATGGGAGAGGTCGCCCGGGCCTTCGACGAGGTCCACCGCGAGGCGATCCGGCTGGCGGGCGACGAGGCGCGCCTGCGCAGCAACGTCAACGCCATGTTCGTCAACCTCTCCCGCCGCAGCCAGACCCTGGTCGAGCGCCAGCTCAGCCTCATCGAGGGCCTCGAGCAGGGCGAAGAGGACGAGACCCGGCTCGGCAACCTGTTCAAGCTCGACCACCTGGCCACCCGCATGCGGCGCAACAGCGAGAACCTGCTGGTCCTCGCCGGCCAGGAGACCGCCCGCAAGTGGAGCGACCCGGTGCCGCTGGTCGACGTCTGCCGCGCCTCCTTGTCGGAGGTGGAGGGCTACGAGCGCGTCGACGTGCGCGTCCAGTCCTCCACCGCCGTCATCGGCCAGGCCGTCAACGACGTCGTCCACCTGGTCGCCGAGCTGGTCGAGAACGCCGTCTCGTTCTCCCCCCGCGAGACCAAGGTCGTCATCACCAGCAACCGCGTCGACGGCGGCGGGGTGATGGTGGCCGTCAGCGACAGCGGCATCGGCATGACCGCCGACGAGGCCGGCGAGGCCAACTGGCGCCTGGCAAACCCGCCGGTCGTCGACGTCTCCGTCTCCCGCCGGATGGGCCTGTTCGTGGTCGGCCGGCTGGCGCTGCGCCACAACATCAGGGTGCAGCTCAGGCAGCAGGACGGCGGCGGTCTCACCGCCATGGTGATGATTCCCGAGGCGCTGCTGTCCACCCCGGGGGCTCCGCGGATCCCCGGCATGCCCGCCGAGACGGCGGCCGCCGGCCAGTTCGGCGCGCACGGCCAGTCCTCCCCGTTCGGCGCCGAGGGCTTCCCCGCCCCCGCCGGCTTCGACGCCTCCGGCTCGCGGGGGATGCGCGCTCCGGTCTTCGGGTCCGACGACCCCGGGGTGGTCGCGGCGCCGGGCCCGCTGAATCGCGGCCCCTTCGAGCGCGGTCCGTTCGAGCGCGACCCCTTCGAGCGCCCTCCGCTGCCCACGCGCGACCCGTTCGAGCGCCCGGCCGCGGCCCAGGGCGGCGCGTTCGGCGTGACGCCGACCGGCGGACGCGCCGACCGCGGGCCGTTCGACCATGACAGCGCGTCCATGGACGAGCTGTTCGACCGCTACTTCGACCCCCACCCGCCGATCGACACCCCGTGGCCCGCCGACCTGCCCGCTCCGGGGAGCGCAGGCGAGGCGGCGCCGTCGTGGTCGTCGGAACTGGCCGACCAGGAGACCGCCTCGTGGCCGGCCATCCCGTCCGGTCCGGTGACCGGCGGCCTCGGCGGACCGGTGAGCGGCGGCCCCAGGGGTCCGGTGACCGGCGGCGGCTCTCTGATGGGCGGACCCGTGACCGGCCCGTCCGGTCCGGTGACCGGCGCGGGAGTGGAGGCGCCGAGGCGCTCCTTCGGGGCGGTGCCCGACGACCACACCGGTCCGCTGCCGGCGATCCACAGTTCACCGCTCGACGGTTCCGAGGAGTTCCTGCCGATCTTCGCGGCGGTCGAGTCCGACTGGTTCCGCCGCACCGACCTGGAGCCGGCCCCGCACGAGAGCGCGGCCCGGCCGTCGGAGGAGCCGGCGCCACCTGTGAGGTTCGAGGCCGAGGAGGCCTTCGTGGCGGAACCGGCCGAGTCCAGAGGCTGGTCCTCTCCCGCCGACGCGGGCTGGCAGGCGGCCCAGGCGGCGAGCGACCCCTCACTCGGCGGCGTGACCTCCTCGGGTCTCCCCAAGCGGGTGCCCAAGGCGAACCTGGTGCCGGGAACGGCGGACTCAGGCCCGTCGGTCTTCACCCCGCAGCCCGCGCTGTCCCCCGACCGGGTGCGCAGCCGCCTGTCGAGTTTCCAGCAGGGCGTGCGGAAGGGGCGGGCCGTCGCCCGCGGCGAGCAGAACGACGACTTTGCCCCCAATTGGAATGATGACCGCAACAAGGAGGACTCGTGAGGGAGCTGAGCCAGGCCGCCCGTGGAGTCAACTGGCTTATCACTGACTTCGTCAACAACGTCCCGGGTGTGGCGCACACCGTCGTGGTGTCGGCCGACGGGCTCCCACTTGCCTACTCGGAGGGGTTCCCGAAGGATCGGGCCGACCAGCTCGCGGCGGTGGCCGCGGGTCTGATCAGCCTGACGCAGGGCGCCTCCCGGGTGTTCGAGGGCGGTGCGGTCACCCAGACCGTGGTGGAGATGCAGCGGGGTCTTCTGCTGATCATGTCGATCAGCGACGGCTCCTGCCTGGCCGTGCTCGCCGCGGCCGACTGTGACATGGGTCTGGTGGCCTATCAGATGACGTTGCTGGTGGAGCGTGCCGGTCAGGTGCTGACCCCCGCCGTGCGTGCCGAGCTGCAGGCATCTCAACCCAGGTGAGGGGCCGATGACAGGAGGACGCTGTGGCACGCCACGGCTGGACAGATGAGGGCGATCCGCTGAACGGCGGCTCGTCGTACCCGCCCGTCGAGGACGTCCGCCGGTTCTCCGGCGCGGCGGCCCCGCTCCCCAAGCCCGAACCGGTGGAACGCAGTTCCCTGGTCCGGCCGTACGCGATGACCGGGGGCCGCACCGCCCCCAAGACCTCGCTCGCCATGGAGGCGCTCGTCTCCTCCTCCACATCGTCACATCAAGATCTGTCGACTCTCACTCCGGAGAAGCAGGCGATCAGTACGCTGTGCCGTCAGGTGCGGTCGGTCGCCGAGATCGCCGCGATGCTGCGCATGCCCCTCGGCGTGGCTCGCGTCGTGATCGCCGACATGGCGGCCGAGGGCTTGGTCCAGGTGCACCACCCGCAGCTCGAGACGGGGAAGCCGGACCTCAACTTGCTCGAAAGGGTTCTCAGTGGACTTCGCAGGCTCTAGCCGGGGCCCGGCGCTGACGTCGACGAAGATCGTCGTCGCGGGCGGGTTCGGCGTCGGCAAGACGACCTTCGTCGGCGCGGTGTCGGAGATCGTCCCGCTGACCACCGAGGCGGTCATGACCGACGCCAGCGCCGGCATCGACGACCTGGGCCTGACGCCGCACAAGACCACGACGACCGTCGCCATGGACTTCGGGCGCGTCTCGCTGGACCAAGACCTGATCCTGTACCTGTTCGGCACGCCCGGACAGCACCGCTTCTGGTTCATGTGGGACGACCTGGTGCGCGGCGCGATCGGCGCCGTCGTCCTCGTGGACACCCGCCGCCTGGCCGACTGCTTCCCGGCCATCGACTACTTCGAAGAGGCCGGTCTGCCGTTCGTGGTCGGCATCAACGGCTGGGACGGGCACTACCTCCACGCCGACGAGGAGGTCCGCGAGGCGCTCACCCTCGCCCCCCACATCCCCCTGGTGCGCACCGACGCCCGCTCGCGCGACTCGGTCAAGGGCACCCTCATCGCGCTCGTCGAGCACGCTCTGACGATGCGCGTGGCCGTTCCCGGCTGGGGAGGCCGCTGAATCTCCGCCGCGACCGCTCGCGCGTCCCGGCCGCGCCGCCCGCACGGCGGCGCGCCCCATGCGAGCGGTCGTCCTCGCGGACGGACGTGAAAAAGGGGACGCGGCGCCGGTGACCCGGGCCGCGTCCCTTTTTCGTGCGCGGACCTAGCCGTGCGCGGGCCGGTCCCCGTCCGCGGGGGGATGGCCCTTGCCGCGCACCAGCCGGCCGACCTCGGCGCGCAGGTGCACGAACGCCGGCAGCTCCCGGGTCGCGATCTGGTCGCGGGGGAACGGCAGGTCCACGGCCAGTTCGCCCGCCACCCGCGCAGGCGACTTCGACAGCACGACGACGCGGTCGCCGACGTACACGCTCTCGTCGATGTCGTGGGTGATCAGCAGGATGGTCATGCGGTGGTCCTCGCGGACCTTCAGCACCAGGTCCTCCAGATCCTCGCGGGTCTGGGCGTCCACCGAGCCGAACGGCTCGTCCATGAGCATCAGCGAGGGGCGGTAGGCGATCGCGCGGGCGATCGCCACGCGCTGCTGCATGCCGCCGGAGAGTTCCCAGGGGTACTTCCCGGCCGCGTTGGGCAGGCCCACGGCGGAAAGCGCCTCCGCGGCGGCCGCGCGGCGTGCCGCGCGGTCCTTGCCGCGCCTGCGCAGCGGCAGGGCGACGTTGTCCTCGACCGACATCCAGGGGAACAGCGACCTGCTGTAGTCCTGGAAGACGACGGCCAGGTCTCCGGGGGTCTCCGCGATCTCGGTGTCGCGGATGCGGATGTGGCCCTCGGTGGGCTTGAGCAGCCCGGCGATGGAGCGCAGCAGCGTGGACTTGCCGCAGCCGGAGGGGCCGACGACGCTGACCAGCTCGCCCTCCGAGACCTTGAGGTCGATGCCTCCAAGGGCTTGGTGGGCCTTCGGGCCTTCGCCGTACGTGTGACGCAGGTTGACGACATCGAGCACGATGGTTCCTCAGGTTGTCTGCCGGGCTCGCCGGTGCCAGGAAAGGACGTGGCGTTCCACGATGATGAACGACGCGTTCAACGTGTAACCGAGGATGCCGAGCAGTACCACGCCCCCCCACATCCCGGGCAGGTCGAAGCCCTGCTGCTTGAACAGGATCAGAAAGCCGATGCCGTTGACCGCGCCGACGAGCTCGGAGACCACCATGAGGATCACGGCTATCGACAGGCTCACCCGCATCCCGGCGAAGATCTTCGGTGCCGCGGAGGGCAGGATGATGCGGAAGAACCGCTGTGCCCGGGTCAGCCCGAAGACCTTGGCGGTGTCGGCGTGGATCCCGTCCAGATAACGGGCGCCGTCCACGGTGTTGATCAGGATGGGCCAGACCACCGTGTAGACGATGGTGGCCAGCTGCATCGGCGTGCCGATCTTGAAGATGATGATGAAGAGCGGGATCAGCGCGGGCGGGGGAGTGGCCCTGGCGAACTCCACGATCGGGTTGACGTAGTCGTAGAGGGTGGAGGAGCGGCCGAGGGCGATGCCCAGGGTGATGCCCACCAGGCAGGCGATGATCCACCCGCTGAACAGCCTGCCGAGGCTCGGCAGGAAGTTGGCGATCGCCTCCTCGGTGAGGAACACGTGGCTCGCCGGGCCGGAGAACCACAGCTCGTACATCCGCACGACGATCGCGGACGGCGGCGGGAAGTAGAACGCCTCCGCCTGCCGGGTGACGAACTCCCACGCGATGATCGCGACGGGGATCAGCCAGACCCGGGCGACCACGGCGGCGACCGAGCGCCGCCGGTCGCGCGCGGCGCCCGGCGCGGCCGGCCCGGCGCCGCCCTGGAGGTCCTCTGGGGCGGTCGTGACGCTCACGCGGCGCCTCCGGACTTCACGACGTGCCATCGGAACGCCCAACCCTGGACGCGCATCAGCAGCGTGTTGGCGAGAAGGCCGAGCGTTCCCGTCCACACCGTGGCGGCCAGCACCAGGTCGGTGCGGAAGCCGGCCTGGGCGCGGATCATGTAGGTGCCGATGCCGTCCACCCCTCCTGCCAGCAGCTCGGCGCTGACGGTGACGATCAGGCCGATTGAGGCGGCGATGCGCACGCCGGTGAGGACGAAGGGGGCCGCGCTGGGCAGCGAGACCCGGGCAAGGACCGACAGCTTCCCGAAGCCGAAGCTGCGTAAAGTCTCTTTGGCCATGGGATCGACGTCCCGCAGGCCGTACATGGTGTTGATGAGGATGGGCCAGATGGCGGCGTACACGACGATCGTCATCTTGATGCCGTGGTCCCAGGCCATGAGCAGCGTGACCAGCGGGAGCAGGACGATCGAGGGGATCGGGCGCATGAACTCGATCAGCGGCCGCACCGCCAGTTCGGCCTTGGGCAGGCTGCCGAGCAGCAGGCCGAGGGGCGTGCCCACCAGTACGGCGATGAGCAGTCCTCCGCCCCACACCACCAGCGTGCCGCTCAGGTAGGACAGGAACTCGGGGTCGATCAGGAGCCGGGCGGCGGCCGGGAGCACGGTGGAGACCCGCGGCAGCAACGCCGGGTCCACCAGTCCCGACCGCCCCACCAGCTCGGCGACGACCAGAAGGCCCGCGACGCCGACGGCGCCGCGGACCACTCGTGCGTGGATCATTGAGGCAGCGGCACCAGAAGCGGGGCCACGTCGACCTTGCCCTTGAGGAAGCCGTACTCCAGCATCAGGTCGGACACCCGCTGGATGCGCGTGGCGTTCAGCGACGTCGGGAAGACACCGAGCTTCATGACCGCGGCGACGTCCGGCTTGATCTGGGTGTAGTCCGGCAGGACCGCCTCGACCGCCTTGCGGTCGGACGCGGCGACCTGCTGCCCCTTGAGGATCGCGCGCTGGAAGGCGGCCATGGTCTTCGGGTACTTCTTGGTCCACTCGGCGGTGGCGGCCCACCCGGCGATCGGGAAGTCGGCCATGGCGCCGGTCATGGTGTCGGCGAGCACGACGGCGCCGTTCTCACGCTGGATGTTGGTGAGGAAGGGCTCGGGGAGCCAGGCGGCGTCGATCTCCCCGGCCAGCAGCTTGGCCGGCATCTCGGGGAAGGCCAGCGGAACCCACTGGATGCTCTTGATGTCGATTCCGGCCGTCTTCAGGGTGGCGCCCACCGCGAGCTGGCCGACGCTGTTCGGCGCCGCGATGGAGATGCGCTTGCCCGCGAGCTCCTTGATAGATTTGATCTTGGAGTCCTTGGGCACGACCAGGTCGATGACGTCCGGGCCGGCCTGGTAGGCGTCGGCGACGACGCGCCAGTCCCCCGCCTTGGCCTCCTGGGAGGAGACGATGGAGAAGTACGCGAGCGCGGCGACGTCCAGGCTGCCGTTCATCAGCTTCGGCAGGGTGGCGGCGGTGCTGGGAGTGAGCTCCGTCTTGACCGTCAGCCCTTCTTCCTTGAAGAATCCCCGCTTCTGGGCGATGTAGACGGCCGAGTGGTCGGCGATGGCCGAGGTGGAGACGTTGATAGTCGTCTTCTCGAGTCCGCCGGCGTTGGCCGGCGCCGCCGAGGAGTCCTTGCCGTTACTCCCGCAGGCCGCTAGCGCGAGGGCGGCCAGCGCGCCGATGACGAAGGTACGACCCCTAAGGCTTCTCATCTGAGGTGTCCTTTTAGTTGTGGGGGAAGAGTGCCGAGCCCGCCTCTGGGGAAGGCAAAGGTGGCATGGCGAGCGTGAAGCCTAGCGGAGGAAGATCTGCTCTCACATTAGTTCGTGCCCTATGTCATGAAAGTTGTAAAAAAATCTATTTTGTTATCAAATATGGCATATGTCCCATTTTGGGCTTTTGGAACGATGTACAGGCCGGTGAACGCGAGGAATGGCGCGCCTGGACACCGCCCTGGGGCGTGATCTCGCACGGACCCTTGGCCGGCGATCCGTCCTGGCCGAATAATCGTTTGGACCGTTCTAATTACCCATAGCTATTGGTCGACCTCGTAGGCTTATGCTCCAATTGCCCCTTGACTTGCCACGTGTAACACCCGCGTGGCCTTCCCCCCATGAAGCAGACCAGCTGGCGAGAGGTTGCGACCAGTGAGGACAGCAACAATCGAGAGCGGTCGCCGTACCACGCCGGACGCAGCCCAACCGCCTTCGGAATCGGGTGCGCCCACCGACCAAGGACCCAAACCCGCAAGGTCGATGGCTCTGCGTAACTGGCGGGTGCGAACCCGTCTCATCGCGCTCATTCTGGTGCCCACCACCGTGGCCGTTCTGCTCGGTGGTCTCCGAGTGGCCACCTCCATCCAGAGCGCCACCGAATATGAACGCGTCCGGACGGTCGCTGAGTTCGTCACCACTCTGAGCGACCTTGTCCACCAGCTCGACCTCGAACGCGACCTCACGGGCAGGTTCGTCGCCAACGGTCGCCGTGGAACGCAGGCGCGGCTGCTCATCCGCGAGCAGCAGAACGCCGTCGACGTCGCCGCCCAGAGGGTGCTCGACCGCAAGGAAGCCGTGCTTCCCGCCCTTGGCGACATCGGCGGGCAGGAGTTCAACCGGGTCCTCGACCGCCTGTCCGAGCTGCACACGCTGCGCGACATCACCGTGAACTCCCAGCTGCCGCCGCTGCCGAGCATGCAGAAGTTCGACCTCGTCATCGACGACATGCTGACCGTGTTCGACGAGACGGCGCGAGGCGGCAACGAGGCGCTGGCATCCAGCTCGGCCGCCTTCGCGGCCGCCGCGAGGGCCGCCGAGCAGGCCTCCCGCGAACGCGGGCTCCTCTCGGTCGCGCTGATCGCCCGCGCGTTCGACAAGGCCACGCTGAGCGCGTTCGAGACCGCGCGCTCCCAGGAGGCCAGCGAGACGAACTCGTTCCTGTTCCGTGCCACGCCGGCCGAGCGTCAGGCGTACTCCGACACGGTCAGCGGCCGGCAGGCCGACGTGGCCGCCGCGCTGGTCCAGCGTGTGCTCTTCCTCACCCAGCAGCGTGAGGAACTGAGCAACCTCGGCGGCGGGCGCAGTGACGTCGAGTACTGGTTCGTGGCCTCCAGCGACAGGCTGAACCGCATGCACGAGGCCCAGCGGACGTTGGGCCGTTCCATTGTCGAGCGTGCGTCGGAGCTCGCGCGCGCCGACCAGAGCCAGGCCGCCGTCAACATCGGCGTCGTGGCCCTCCTGCTCATCCTGGTGCTGGTCATCACCACCGTCATGGCGCGGTCCCTGGTGAGCCCGCTGCGCCAGCTCCGCCGCGAGGCACTGGAGATCGCCGGCCGCCGTCTGCCCGAGATGGTGCAGAAGCTGCGCGAGTCCGAGGGCAACACCGGCCCGCCCGAGGTGCGGCCGATCGGCGTCGGCTCCACCGACGAGGTCGGAGAAGTGGCCAGGGCCTTCGACGAGGTCCACCGCGAGGCGATCAGGCTCGCGAGCGACGAGGCGCAGCTGCGAAGCAACGTCAGCGCCATGTTCGTCAACCTCTCCCGGCGCACGCAGACCCTCGTGGAACGCCAGATCACCCTGATCGACGGCCTGGAGCAGGGCGAGCAGGACGACAAGCGCCTCGGCGACCTGTTCCGCCTGGACCACCTGGCGACCCGCATGCGCCGCAACAGTGAGAACCTGCTGGTCCTCGCGGGGCAGGAGCCCGCCCGCCGGTGGAGCCAGCCGGTGCCCCTGCTGGACGTCACCCGGGCCTCGCTCTCGGAGGTCGAGAACTACGAGCGGGTCGCGATGAACGTCCCCGGCGGCGTCTCCATCGTCGGCCAGGCGGTCAACGACGTCATCCACCTGCTCGCGGAGCTGGTGGAGAACGCCATCTCCTTCTCGCCGCGCGAGACCAGGGTCAGCGTCACCGGCAACCGCATCGACGGCGGCGGCGTGATGATCTCGATCACCGACGCCGGCATCGGCATGACCGACGAGGAGCTCGCCCAGACCAACTGGCGGCTCGCCAACCCGCCGGTCGTCGACGTGTCGGTCTCCCGGCGCATGGGTCTGTTCGTGGTCGGCCGGCTCGCGCTGCGCAACGGCATCCGCGTGCAGCTGCGGCGGCACGACACCGGCGGCCTGACCGCGATGGTGCTGCTGCCCGAGTCCCTCATGGGCATGCCCACCCACCCGGGCGCGGGCGCTCCGTCCGCGGGGTCGCAGCCGTACGCGGGGGCTCAGGCGCCCGCCTGGTCCGCCATGGGTCAGCCCGCGGGACAGGGCATGTTCGGCGCGACTCCGCAGGCCAACGGCGCCTTCGACGTGCCGACCGGCGCCGGCGCCTACGGCGGGTCCTTCGCCGAGGCCGGGGCGTTCGGCGGACCCAACGGCGCGGGCCCGATGGGCCCCACCACGGGCGGCGGGTTCGGCGGGCCCAACACCGGCCCCGGCGGGTTCGGCGGCCCGGCGACCGGCTCCGGCGGCTACTCGGGTCCGCCCAGCGGCTCGGGCGGGTTCTACGGCCCCGGGTCCGGCGGCTTCGGCGGGCCTCCCACCGGCCCGGGCTACGGCGGCCAGCCCGGCGGTCCCGGCTCGTTCGGCGGCCCGCCCACCGGCGGCGGGTACGGCGGCCCCGCCTCGGACGCCTTCGGCGCCCCCACCGGCGGGTCGGGAAGTTTCAGCCCGTCCCCCTTCGGCGGCCCGGCCACCGGCCCTAGTTCCTACGGCGGCCCCTCGACGGGAGCCGGTTCCTACGGCGGCCCCTCGGCGGGGCCGGGCTCGTTCGGCGGTCCGTCCGCGGGCGCGGGATCCTTCGGCGGCCCCCCCAGCGGGGCGGGCTCGTTCGGCGGCCCCCCCACCGGTCCCGGCCACTCGGGGGAGACGCCCGGGCGCCTGCGCCCGCGCCGTTACGACTCCTCCGACCTGGACGCCGTCACCGGCCCGCTCCCCGCCGTGCACTCCTCTCCCATGGAGCAGGAGGAGGAGTTCCTGCCGATCTTCGCCTCGGTGGAGTCGGCGTGGTTCCGCAGGGTGGACGGCGAGCAGGACAAGGAGAAGGATTCCACCGGTTGGCAGCAGGTCCCCGCCGACGCCGGCTGGCAGGCGGCGGCGGTCGTCCAGGAGCCGGTGCGAGACGGAACCACGGCCGCGGGCCTTCCCAAGCGCGTGCCCAAGGCCAACCTGGTGCCGGGAACGGCGGGTACGCCGGAGGCCGCGGCGTCGCCGCCGCCCGCCATGCCGGCACTCTCGCCCGACCGGGCGCGCAGCCGCCTGTCGAGCTTCCAGCAGGGCATCCGGCAGGGCCGGGCGGTCGCCCGTGGCGAGCTGAGCGAGGACGAAGTGGCGTTCAATGCCGAGCTGCGGCGCATACAGGGCGACAAGGAGGACAAGTGAGAGAGCTGAGCCAGGCCGCCCGTGGAGTCAACTGGTTGATCACCGACTTCGTTCGGGGCGTTCCGGGTGTGGCGCACACAGTGGTGGTCTCCTCGGACGGGCTGCCACTCGCCTACTCGGAGGGGTTCCCGAAGGATCGGGCCGACCAGCTCGCGGCGGTGGCCGCGGGTCTGATCAGCCTGACGCAGGGCGCCTCCCGGGTGTTCGAGGGCGGTGCGGTCACCCAGACCGTGGTGGAGATGCAGCGGGGTCTTCTGCTGATCATGTCGATCAGCGACGGCTCCTGCCTGGCCGTGCTGGCGGCTCCCGACTGTGACATGGGTCTGGTGGCGTACCAGATGACGCTGATGGTCGAGCGCGCTGGGCAGGTGCTGACCCCCGCCGTGCGCGCCGAGCTTCAGGCGTCGTCGCCGCGGTGACCTCCATGGGCGGCCCGGGTTGGGAGGACGGGTTACGACGCTACCAACAGGAGCCGTCGTCACCGGTCCGGCCCTTCACGGTCACAGGCGGGCGCACGACGCCGCGTACGCACTTGGCCATGGAGACGCTGGTTCATTCCACGATTCCGCCATACCAAGATATTTCCGGCTTGATCCCGGAGTACCAGGCGATCAATTCGTTGTGCCGCCAGGTGCGTTCCGTGGCCGAGATCTCCGCGCTCCTCAGGGTCCCGCTCGGCGTGGCCCGGGTGCTGATCTCGGACATGGCCGGGGAAGGCCTCGTCCAGCTGCACCAGCCGCAGCTCGATGCCGGCAAGCCGGATCTCAACTTGCTCGAAAGGGTTCTCAGTGGACTTCGCAGGCTCTAGCCGTGGCGGGTTGACGTCGACGAAGATCGTCGTCGCCGGCGGGTTCGGCGTCGGCAAGACGACCTTCGTCGGCGCGGTGTCGGAGATCGTCCCGCTGACCACCGAGGCGGTCATGACCGATGCCAGCGCGGGCATCGACGACCTGGGTCTCATTCCACAGAAGACCACCACGACGGTCGCCATGGACTTCGGGCGCGTGTCGCTGGACAGCGAGCTGATCCTCTACCTGTTCGGCACGCCCGGACAGCACCGCTTCTGGTTCATGTGGGACGACCTGGTGCGCGGCGCCATCGGCGCCGTCGTGCTGGTCGACACCCGCCGCCTGGCCGACAGCTTCCCCGCCGTCGACTACTTCGAAGAGGCGAAGCTGCCCTTCATCATCGGGCTGAACGGATGGGAAGGGCAGTACCCGCACAACGAGGAAGAGGTGCGCGACGCTCTCACCCTCTCTCCGCACATCCCCATCGTCAGGACCGACGCCCGGCAGCGGGAATCGGTGAAGAGCGCCCTTATCTCCCTGGTCGAGCACGCCTTGACCATGCGGGTGTCGGTGCCCGGCTGGCGGAGCTAGCGACGTCCGGCCTCCCAGCCTTCCGTTCGATACGCGTGACCGGGCCGCGGAGCGGATAGGCTGGGAGGTCGAGTCGCAGACGCGAAGACCCCGGACGACCCGTAGCGCAGAGGCTGGCCAATCACGTGTTCGAGACGCTTTCAGACCGGCTGACATCGGTCTTCTCCTCCCTGAGGTCCAAGGGGAGGCTGTCCGACGCCGACATCGACGCGACCTGTCGAGAGATCCGCATCGCCCTCCTCGAGGCGGACGTCGCGCTCCCGGTCGTCAAGGACTTCGTGTCCCACGTCAAGGAGCGCGCGCGCGGAGCGGAGGTCTCCCAGGCGCTCAACCCCGCCCAGCAGGTCGTCAAGATCGTCAATGACGAGCTGGTGCAGATCCTCGGCGGCGAGACCCGCCGGCTCAGGTACGCCAAGACGCCTCCGACCGTCATCATGCTCGCCGGCCTCCAGGGCGCCGGCAAGACGACCCTTGCGGGCAAGCTCGCCCGCTGGCTGCGCGAGCAGGGCCACGCTCCGCTCCTGGTCGCCGCCGACCTGCAGCGGCCCAACGCCGTCCAGCAGCTCCAGGTGGTCGGCCGGCGCGCCGAGGTCGCCGTCTGGGCGCCCGAGCCCGGCAACGGCGTCGGCGATCCCGTCGAGGTCGCCCGCGGGTCGGTCGACCACGCCCGGCGCCAGCAGCACGACATCGTGATCATCGACACCGCCGGCCGCCTCGGCATCGACCAGGAGCTGATGAAGCAGGCCGCGGACATCCGCGACGCCGTCGGCCCCGACGAGGTCCTGTTCGTCGTCGACGCCATGATCGGCCAGGACGCCGTCACCACGGCCCAGGCGTTCATGGACGGCGTCGGGTTCGACGGCGTGGTGCTCACCAAGCTCGACGGCGACGCGCGCGGCGGTGCGGCCCTGTCGGTGCGGCACATCACCGGCCGCCCGATCATGTTCGCGTCGACGGGCGAGAAGCTCGAGGACTTCGACGCCTTCCACCCCGACCGCATGGCGTCCCGCATCCTCGACATGGGTGACATCCTCACCCTCATCGAGCAGGCCCAGCGCACCTTCGACGAGGACGAGGCCGCCAAGATGGCGGGCAAGCTCGTCTCGGGCGACGGGTTCACGCTCGACGACTTCCTCGAGCAGATGATGATGGTCCGCAAGATGGGGCCGCTCAAGAACCTCCTCGGCATGATGCCCGGCATGGGGCAGATGCGCGACCAGCTCAACCAGGTCGACGAGCGCGACCTCGACCGGGTCGCCGCCGTCATCCGCTCGATGACCCCGGCCGAGCGCCAGGATCCGAAGATCATCAACGGCTCGCGGCGCGCGCGCATCGCCCGCGGCTCCGGCGTCACGGTGACCGAGGTCAGCAGCCTCGTCACCCGCTTCTTCGACGCGCAGAAGATGATGAAGCAGGTGGCCGGCGGCATGGGCATCCCGGGCATGCCCGGCGGCCGCAAGGGCAAGGCCGCGCAGAAGAAGCCCAAGAAGGGGCGCAGGGTCAGCGGGGACCCCCGCAAGGCCGCTCTGGGCAAGGCCGGCGCCGCCAACGGCGAGTCCGGGGCGCCGCAGCTCCCGCCGGGCCTCGGCGGCCTCGGCGGCGGCACGCTT
Source organism: Sphaerisporangium dianthi (assembly GCF_042654065.1). NCBI lineage: Bacteria > Bacillati > Actinomycetota > Actinomycetes > Streptosporangiales > Streptosporangiaceae > Sphaerisporangium > Sphaerisporangium dianthi. The sequence goes on from NZ_JBHSFP010000036.1 coordinate 62,608, forward strand.
CCGCCCGGGCTCGAGCTCCCGCCCGGCTTCGACCCCTCCAAGTTCCGCCTCCCCGGCCAGAAGTGACCGCCCGGCCAGAAGCCGACGGCGCCCCGTCCGGCCGCACCGCCGGGCGGGTGACACCCCTGGGCGGCGGGCGGGCCGGGCTGGTGACGCCCCCGGCGGGCGGGCCGGGCGGCCGATCCGCCGGGCCGTGAGTCGCCTCTGATACGCCGCCAGGCCCGCCGATCGGGCGCCAAGACGGCGTCGATTCGGACAGGCGCCGAATCATCTGGCAGAATGACATGTTGGAACACCGTGACCGTGGGTGCCCTCTCACCCCCGCGCGTCACGGCTTGTCCCGCGGGCGGTCATCACGTCGTGCCCCACTCGGCGAGACGCCCGCTCACCCACGCGCGAATCCAGGAGAGACCACACCCGTGGCAGTCAAGATCAAGCTCAAGCGGCTCGGCATGATCCGCAACCCGCAGTACCGCATCGTCGTGGCCGACAGCCGCACCAAGCGTGACGGCCGCGCCATCGAAGAGATCGGCCTGTACCACCCGAAGGAGAACCCCTCCTTCATCCAGGTGAACTCGGAGCGCGCGCAGTACTGGCTCGGCGTCGGCGCTCAGCCGACCGAGCCGGTCCTGAAGATCTTCAAGCTCACCGGCGACTGGCAGCAGTTCAAGGGCGAGCCCGCCCCGCCGGCCCTGCTGGTCGCCGAGGCCAAGGCCGACCGTCACGCCATCTACGAGGCCGCGGCCAAGGAGGCGCTCGCCGGTGACACCACCACCGGCAACGCCACCACGCAGCGCAAGCCCAAGAAGGCCGTGAAGGCCGACGACACCACCACCGCCGCCGCCCCGGCCGCCCCGGCCGAGCCGGCCGCTGAGGAGAAGCCGGAAGGCGAGGCCTGAGGTGCTTGAGGAAGCCCTCGAGCATCTGGTCAAGGGCATCGTCGAGCACCCGGACGACGTCCTGGTCCACCCGCGCCGCATCCGCAGCGGGCGTGTCCTGGAGGTCCGGGTCCATCCCGACGACCTCGGTAAGGTCATCGGCCGCGGCGGCCGCACGGCCAAGGCGCTTCGCACCGTCATGAACGCCTTGGGCGACGGCAAGTACGTCCGGGTCGACCTGCTCGACCTGAACGAAGCCCGGTAACCAGACCGCAGAGGCCACCACCTCTGGACAGGGGACCCCCCGGCGACCGGGCGGTCCCCTGTCGCGTTGCGGCGGCCCCGTCCCGGCGGCCGTCACATCCGCCACCTCTTAAGGAGCAGCGACGTGCAGTTGGTCGTCGGCCGCATCGGCCGCCCCCACGGCATCCGTGGTGAGGTGACCGTCGAAGTGCGCACCGACGACCCGGACGCGCGCTTCGCCCCCGGCAGCACCCTCGCCACCGACCCGCCGGGCGCCGGTCCGCTGCTCGTCGAGAGCATGCGCTGGCACAAGAACATCCTGCTGCTCGGCTTCGACGGCGTGGGCGGCCGCGAGGGCGCGGAGGCGCTCCGCGGCACCATGCTCGTCATCGACTCGGCCGAGATCCCGCCGTCCGACGACCCCGACGAGTTCCACGACCACCAGCTCATCGGCCTGTCGGTCGTCACCACCGGCGGCGAGGCCGTCGGCGAGATCGTCGACGTCCTCCACCACGGGCAGGACCTGCTGGTGATCAGGCGGGGCGGCGACGAGGTGTTCGTCCCGTTCGTCAAGGCCCTGGTGCCCGAGGTCGACCTGGCGGCCAAGCGCGTCGTCGTCGACGCGCCTCCCGGCCTGCTCGACCCCGAGGAGACGCCGTGACCGGCCGGCGGCCGGCGGCGTGCGGGCGGTGAGCATGCGCGTCGACATCATCTCGATCTTCCCGGAGTACTTCGCCCCGCTCGACGTCTCCCTCATCGGCAAGGCGCGGCACAAGGGCCTGCTGGACATCCGGCTGCACCAGCTGCGCGAGTGGACCCACGACGTCCACCGCACGGTCGACGACACCCCGTACGGCGGCGGGCCCGGCATGGTCATGAAACCCGAACCCTGGGGACAGGCCATCGACGCCGTCATCGCGGAGGAGAGCACGCCGCCCCGGCTCATCGTCCCGACCCCGAGCGGGCGGCCGTTCACCCAGGAAGTGGCCCTGGAGTACGCCAAGGAGCCCTGGCTGCTGTTCGCGCCCGCCCGCTACGAGGGCATCGACTCGCGTGTCATGGCCGAGTACGGGCCGCGCCTTCGCGTCGACGAGGTCAGCATCGGCGACTACGTCCTGGCCGGGGGAGAGGCGGCGGTGCTCGTCATCGTCGAGGCCGTCGGGCGTCTGCTGCCGGGCGTGCTCGGCAACGCGGGCTCGGTGGCCGACGACTCCTTCGCCCCCGGCGCCATGGCCGGCCTGCTCGAAGGGCCCGTGTACACCAAGCCTCCGGTGTGGCGCGGGCACGAGGTGCCCGCCATCCTGCTCTCGGGCAACCACGGGGCGATCGCCCGCTGGAGGCGCGACGAGGCGCTGCGCCGCACGGCCGCCAAGCGTCCAGAACTGGCCGCGCGGCTGGCCGGCCAGGCCCTGGACAAGCGCGACCGCGAGGTCCTCGACCAGGTGTCCCACCCCGGCGACGCGCCCGCGGCCGAGACCACCTGAGACCGTCGCCGAGGCCGCGGTCCGACGCCCGCCGTGGCCGCGGCTCGATGCTCGTTGTGGCTGCGCTTCGACGCTCGCCGGCGCCGTGGCTCGACGCCCGCCGTGGCCGCACGAGACCTTCGCCAAGGCCGGGACGGCCGCCGGGCCGTCGCTTCGTTTCGCTTCCCGGCGCAAGATATGGCAGACTGAATCGCTGCTGCCAACTGCCCTGCGGTTGGCGTGGCCGGCCCGGCACACGGCCCGGCCTCAGAGACATATTCAGCCCAGTGCTCGTGTCTTCCTCGCCGCCATGCCCAGCGCATGGCCGGGCGGACCTCCGAGCGCTCGCTTAAATCGAGGAACCGCTGTCATGCACACGCTGATCCAGGAGCTTGAGAAGGCCTCCACACGCAGTGACATCCCGAGCTTCCGCCCGGGTGACACGCTCGAGGTCCACGTCCGCGTCGTCGAAGGCAACCGGTCCCGCATCCAGGTCTTCAAGGGCTTCGTGCTGCGTCGCCAGGGCGGCGGCGCGCGTGAGACTTTCACCGTCCGCAAGGTGAGCTACGGCGTCGGCGTCGAGCGCACCTTCCCGGTGCACAGCCCCGTCATCGAGAAGATCGATGTCGTGACCCGCGGTGACGTCCGCCGGGCCAAGCTGTACTACATGCGCGACCTGCGCGGCAAGGCGGCCCGCATCCGCGAGAAGCGCGACGCGCTGCCCACCGGCAAGTAGCCCGGGCGCCGCAGTGGCCCGCACCCGCCAGGGATGCGGGCCATTTTGCTGAGCCTTTTCCGAGGCCTTCCCCGAGGCTCGCGCCCACGGCGCCGCCTCCCTGGTGCCGGGCTCGTTCCGGCGACGGGCCGCCTTTTCGGGGCGCGGAGTTCTTTGGACGTGATGCCGAGTCGGCGACCCGTCGTGGACCGTGCATCATTTAGGCTCGACAGCGATGACTAAGGATGGCCAGGGGGCCGGCGGTCCGCGCCGCCCCGTCGAGGACGAGGTAGACGTGGTCGCGGAAGACACCAAGCCGTCCGCCAAGGGCGGCAAGGAGAAAAAGGGCTCGTTCTGGCGTGAACTCCCGGTCCTGGTGGTGGTCGCGCTGGTCCTGGCGCTCATCATCAAAAGCTTCGTGATCCAGGCGTTCTACATCCCGTCGGAGTCCATGGAGAACACCCTGCTCGTCAACGACAGGGTGCTGGTCAACAAGCTCGTCTACCACACCCGTGACATCGAGCGCGGCGACATCGTGGTGTTCTCCGGCGTCGACTCCTGGGCCAACGAGGTGGACATCCCCGCCCCGTCCAACCCGGTCGCGGGGTTCTTCCGCTGGGTCGGCACGGCCTTCGGCGTGGTCCCCGGCGAGAAGGACTACATCAAGCGCGTCATCGGCCTGCCCGGCGACAAGGTCAAGTGCTGCGACGCCAAGGGGCGCATCACGGTCAACGGCGTCCCCCTCGAAGAGCGGGCCTACCTGTATCCGGACGACCAGCCGTCGCAGAAGTTCTTCGAGATCAAGGTCGAGAAGGACCGCCTGTGGGTGATGGGCGACCACCGTTCGGTCTCGCTCGACTCGCGTTCCCACCAGGGTGACCCCGGTGGCGGCGCCATCCCTGTGGACAAGGTCGTCGGACGGGCGTTCGTCATCGTGTGGCCGTTCTCGCGCGCCACGACGCTGCCCATCCCCGACACCTTCAACCAGGCGGCCTTGAAGTCCGTCGCCATGGCGGGCGGCTCCGCTCCGCTGCTGCTCGGCTTCGCCGGGGCGTTCCCGCTGATGGCGGTGCGCCGCCGGTGGGTCGTCCGCAGGGCGCGACACCGCTCCGACTGACCGCGCGCCTTCCGCGCGCGTTCCGGCCGCCGGGCTCACACCGTCGTCCGCCGCGGCTTCGACGGCGGCCGGCGCTTTCCCCCGAGCAGATGAAGGAGACAGGGCCGCTTCCCCCGGGCCTACCGGCGCCGGGGGCGCCCCGCGATTCCGATGAGCGTCACAGAGGACAAGCCGGAACCACACGAGCCGGTCCCCGCCCAGCACAATGCCGAGCCCGCAGTCCAGGCCGCGGCCGCCAGGGCGGCCGCCGGGCCCGGGGACACGGTCAAGGCCGGGGGCGCCGCAGCAGGGGAGGCCACCGGTTCCGCGGAGCTCGCGGAGCCCGCGGAGCCCGCGACACCGGACGCCGGCGACCGGCAGGACGGTCCGGGAGCCAAGGGGAAGAAGAAGTCCAGCTGGCGAGAGTCGATCGTGCTCGTGCTCGTCGGGGTCCTCGCCGCGGTGCTGGTGCGCCTGTTCGTCCTCGACTCCTTCTACATCCCTTCGGAGTCCATGGAGGACACCCTGTTGATCAACGACAGGGTGGTCGTCAACCGGATCACCGGCGACATCGGGCGCGGCGAGGTCGTGGTGTTCAAGGGCTGGGACGGCACCACGCTGATCAAGCGGGTCATCGGCGTCGGCGGTGACAAGGTGAAGTGCTGTGACGCCAAGGGACGCATCACCGTCAACGGCGTCCCGCTGAACGAGGAGTCCTATCTCAACCCGCAGGACTACCCCTCCCAGGAGAAGTTCGACGTCACCGTGCCCGAGGGCCGGCTGTGGCTGATGGGGGACCACCGCGCCGCGTCGGAGGACTCCCGTGCGTTCAAGGGCGATCGGGACCACGGCACCATCTCCACCGGCGACGTGATCGGCAGGGCCTTCGCGCTCTACTGGCCGCTGTCCCGCATCACCATGCTCCCCGTCCCCGAGACGTTCGCAAAGGTGCGATAACGTACCCCTCTTTCCGATTGGGGCGTAGGCTGGTGGTCATGGTCGCGCTCGCATCGCCGTTCACCGGCCAGGGGGCTCGACTCTCCCGCGGGTCCGTTCCCTCGCGGCGGGGCGACGACCCGCCTGCCTCATGACGATCCTCTTCCGCCCGCGCCCGAGCGTCGTGCGCCGGGACTCAGGGCTTTACGGCTACGAGCGGGCGCTCGCGCGCCGGGGGCTGTCCCCGATCGCCGGTGTGGACGAGGCCGGCCGCGGAGCGTGTGCCGGGCCGCTCGTGGTCGCCGCCGTGGTGCTGCGGTCCGAGATCGACGGCCTGGCCGACTCCAAGCTGCTCACCCCCGCCAGGCGCGAGGTGCTGCACGAACGCATCCTCGCGACGGCGCACGCGGTGAACGTCGTCGTGACGCCGCCCGACGAGATCGACGCGCGCGGGTTGCACAAGTGCAACATCGCCGGGATGCGGCGGGCCGTCGCCGGACTGGGGTGCGATCTCGGGTACGTTCTGATCGACGGGTTCCCGGTGCCCGGCCTGCCCGCGCCATCGTTGGCCGTGTGGAAGGGCGACCAGGTCTCGGCGTGCGTGGCGGCCGCGTCCATCGTCGCCAAGGTGACCAGGGACCGCATGATGACCTCGCTGGACGATCTCTATCCCCAGTACGGCTTCGCCGAGCACAAGGGGTACGTCACGGCCGGTCACCGGCGCGCTCTCGCCGCCCACGGCCCCAGCCCGCATCATCGGTTCTCCTTTGTGACGGTGAACTCGGTGGTGCGGTCAGGAGCGGGTGCCGAGATAGGCGACAATGAAATGGGGGCCGGTGTCCTCTGATGGGCGGCACCAGGGGAGGAAGGGAAGTGGAGGACCGGCATGAGCGCAGAGGATCTCGAGAAATACGAGACCGAGATGGAGTTGCAGCTCTACCGGGAGTACCGCGATGTGGTCGGTCTCTTCACCTACGTCGTTGAGACCGAGCGGCGCTTCTATCTGACCAACTCCGTTGATCTGGACGTTCGCACGGCCGAGAACGGCGACGTCTTCTTCGACGTCAAGATGCAGGACGCCTGGGTCTGGGACATGTATCGCCCGGCACGGTTCGTCAAGAACGTCCGCGTGGTGACGTTCAAGGACGTCAACGTCGAGGAACTGGCCAAACCAGACCTCGAGATGCCCAAAGAGGGCTTCTCGAACTAGCTCCGGCGACACCGCGCGCTGCGCCTGCCCTCGACCAGGGCAAGCGCAGCCCACCGGCACCACTCGCCCACCCCTCGCCTCGGCACCACCCGCCCCGCCCCTCGCCTCGGCACTACCTCGCCCAGGCCCCGCCGTTCCGCCCGGCCTCACCTCGCCCGGGCCCGCCGTTCCGCCCCGGCTCCCACCTCGCCCCCCTCGCCCTGGCATCACCTCGCCCCGGCACCACCACCCGCCGTCCCGTCCGGGCCACCTCACGCCATCGGCGGCCCCACGCTTCACCACGCACACGCGGAGAACACCTCGACCCGGCACCAAGAGGTGACGGCGGGTGAACCAAGTCGTGCGAGGGCGTACTCGCGGAGAAGATCGCATCACGGCGCCAAGAGGTGGCGGCGGGTGAACCAGGTCGTGCGAGCAGGATGTGCTCACGGAGAAGAGTGCATCGCGGTGCCATGGGGTGACGGGACGTGAACCAAGTCGTTGTGAGCAGGGCGTACCCCCGGAGAAGAGCGCATCGCGGCACCAAGAAGTGACGGCAGGTGAACCGGGTCCCGCGGGCCGGGACGTGCTCACGGCGCACACGCGGCACTAGGCCACCGGCCCGCTGAACTACGCGCCGAGTCGTCGCCGGCGCCATGAACCTGGGTTCGTTTCTCCACAACCCCGAAGTGGGTACTTCATCCTCTCCTGCAGTGGTTCCGCCCTGGTGGGGCGTCGGGAGTGTGACGCCTGAACCTGCATGAGCAGGCCATTTCGCCCTCGGTCCTGGTTTCCGTGGCGCGTGGACGCTCATCCTTCCGTCAGCCCTTTCCACAGAACGCCGTTCGGCGATCTGGGCGGTGCGCGTCACGCGCGAAGGTCGGGGCCGGAGGTGGTCGCATGACCATGGCACACGAGCTTGGACGGCACGGCGAGCAACTCGCCGTCGATTACCTGCGGGCGGCGGGCCTGCGCATCCTGGAGCGCAACTGGTGCTGCGCCGAGGGCGAGATCGACATCCTGGCCCGTGAGGGCCCGATCCTCGTGGTCGTGGAGGTCAAAACCCGTTCCGGGCGCAGCCACGGCTCGGCCTTCGAGGCGGTGACCGCGGCCAAGCTCGCCAAGCTCCGCACCGTCGCGGCCCGCTGGCTCAGCGGCCAGAGCGAGTGGTTCTCCTCCATCCGCATCGACGTGGTCGCCCTCGAGCGCTTCGCCGGAGAGTTCTCGATCCGGCACGACCGGGGGGTGTCGTAGATGGCCGTCGCCCGCACGCGGTGTGTCGCCGTGGTCGGAGTGAGCGGCCACGTGGTGGAAGTGGAGGCCGACGTGGGCCACGGCATCGCCGGCGTCCACCTGATCGGCATGCTCGACACCGCGCTGAGCGAGGCTCGCGACCGCGTCCGCTCGGCCGTCATCAACAGCAGATACCCCTGGCCCGACGCGCGGGTCACCATAAGCCTGTTCCCGGCCAGCCTGCCCAAGCGCGGCAGCCTGTTCGACCTCGCCATCGCGGTCTCGTTGCTGGGAGCCGCCGGGGTGGTCCCCAAGCAGCGCGTCGCATCGCCGTTCTTCCTCGGAGAGCTCGGGCTGGACGGCTCGGTGCGACCGGTGCGAGGGGCCCTCCCCGCCGTACTCGCCGCGGTGGAGGCCGGCGCCGATTGCGTGGTGGTTCCCATGGCGAACGCGGCGGAGGCGTGCCTGGTGCCGGGAGTCACCGTGGTGCCGGTCCTCACGCTCGCCGAGCTGGTCGAGAACCTGCGAGGCGGGGACGCGGCCGGCATGCCGGTCATGCGCGAGGTGGAGGAGCCCGCGCCGAGCGCAGGCCCCGACGCGACCGGGCTTTCGCCTGATCTCGCCGATGTCGCGGGCCAGGCCATGGCCCGCCGGGCCCTGGAGGTATGCGCCGCCGGGGGGCACAACCTGTGGATGCTGGGACAGCCCGGCACGGGCAAGACGATGCTGGCCGAACGCCTGCCCACCTTGCTGCCTCCTCTCGATCGTGACCAGGCGCTGGAGGTCACGGCCATCCATTCGGTCGCAGGCACCCTGCCACCGGGGCGCCCGTTGCTGCGGCATCCGCCGTTCATGGCGCCGCATCACACGGCCACCATCGCGGCGATCGTCGGCGGCGGCAGCGGCGTCATCCGTCCCGGAGCCGTCTCTCTCGCCCACCGGGGCGTGCTCTTCCTCGACGAAGCTCCAGAGTTCCCCGCGCGCGTGCTCGACTCACTCAGGCAACCGCTCGAGTCCGGGCGGGTCACCGTCGCGCGGGCCGCGGGCACGGTCACGTTCCCGGCCCGATTCATGCTCGTGCTCGCCGCCAATCCCTGTCCCTGTGCCCAGCCGTCCACCCCGGAAAGTCCCTGCCAGTGCACGCCTCACCAGCGGCGGCGCTATCTCACCAGGCTCTCCGGGCCACTTGTCGACCGCATAGACGTCAAGGTGCGGCTCGCCCGCTCCACACGGCGCGAGCTGCTGTCCGACCGCCAGTTCATCGAACCGAGCGCGGTGGTGGCCGAGCGCGTGGCACTGGCTCGCGAACGCACCCTCAAACGGCTCGCGGGCACTCCGTGGAGGTGCAACGCCGAGATCCCCACGGGGGCGCTCCATGCCGACTACCGCCTCCCCGCGCCGGCGATGTCCCCCCTCTACCGCTGCCTGGACACCGGAGAGCTGAGCGCCCGGGGTCTCGACCGCGTCATCCGGATCTCGTGGACCCTCGCCGATCTCACGGGCAAGGACAGGCCCGACCTGCCAGAGACCAGCGCAGCCCTGGCCTTATGGCTCGGCACCGAATGACCCTCTCCCGACCAGAACCGCCGCCTCCGAAGCCGCCCGGCGATCCACGCTCCCCCCGGCCCCCACCACCGCCAAAGCCACCAGAGGACCCATGCACCCCCTCACCGCCACCACCTCAACCACCCCCACCACCCCCACCACCCCCGGGCCGACCACAGCCACGGCGACTTCCGGGCCGACCGAAGCCGTCGCGGCGGTCGCCGTGTCGCCCGGGCCCTTCCCCTCGTCCACCGAGCGGTCCGAGGCGGTCACCTCGCCCAGGGGCCCGGATGACCGGCCTTCTCCATCTGAGGACGGAAGGCCGGTCACACTCCAGCGAAACGCCGGCAGGCTGGCGCGGGTCACACTGATGCGCGTCTCCGACGCGGGTGACGGCCTCATGGGCAGACTGGTCGCCGCGTACGGGCCCGAGGGAGCGCTGGGACAGGTGCGACAGGGGCGGCTCGATCCCTGTTTCGTCGAAGAGATGACCTCCGGCAAGAGCAGGCCACCGGATGTCGAGCGCCACCTCAGGGCGTGGCGAGCCCGGCTGCAGGGGGCCGACCCGGTTGCCGACCTCGACGAGGGCGCGCGGCTGGGTGCGCGCCTCATCGTGCCCGGTGACCTGGAATGGCCGACCCAGTTGGACGACCTCGGGCCCGAACGGCCTTTGGCGCTGTGGTTGCGCGGAGACGCCGACCTCCGGTTCTCCTGCCTTCGCTCCGTGGCGGTGGTCGGTTCCCGGGCGGCCACGCCCTACGGCACCCACGTCTCGGCGGAGATGGGCGCCGGTCTGGCGGAGGCCGGCTGGACCGTCATCTCGGGAGGCGCCTACGGCGTCGACGCGGCCGCGCACCGAGGCTCGCTGGCCGGCTCGGCGCCGACCGTCGCGGTGCTGGCGTGCGGCATCGACATCGTCTACCCCGCGGCCAACCATGCCTTGTTCGCGGCCGTTCGCGGCAAGGGGGTGATCGTGAGCGAGTGCCCGCCCGGCGTCCGTCCCACGCGACCGCGGTTCCTCATCCGCAACCGGGTGATCGCCGCGCTGTCCCGGGGCACGGTCGTCGTGGAGGCGGCTCTGCGCAGCGGGGCGCTCAACACCGCCACCCACGCGGTCGCACTGCGCCGCCATCTCGCCGCGGTGCCGGGGCCTGTCACTTCGGAGAACTCAGCGGGTTGTCATCGGCTCATCCGCCGGGCGGAGGCCGTCTGCGTCACCTCGTGCAGAGACGTGATCGAGCTGGTGGGCGCCATCGGCGACGACCTCGCGCCGGAGCCGCGAGGGCCTGTGCTGCCACGGGACTCCCTCGATGACGAGACCCGGGCCGTCCTTGAGTCGGTGCCGGCGCGATCGGGAGCCGGACCGGCGACGATCGCCGTGGCCGCGGGGGTGGACATCCCGACGGTCCTGAGCCGTCTCGGAGCCTTGGCGGCGGCAGGCTACGTGGAACGCGCAGGCCGCGGCTGGCGCCTCCGCCACATCCACTGAACCCAAGCCGCGGGTTGTCATGGCGTGGCGGGCCAGTGGGGGAGGAGGCGCACCTGGCCGAGGGCCACGAGCAGCAGGGGGTCGAGGTAGCGCCGAGTGTGGATCAAGCCCCAGTGGAGGCAGGGGGACGCGCAGTGTGAAGCCGGCCCCTCGATGGTGCCGATGATCTGACCGCGTTTCACCGTCTGCCCGCGCCGCACCTTGGCGTGCACCGGCAGATATGTCGTCCGCAGCCCCTCCGGATGCGTGATCATGACCACGCCTCGGCCGGCGAAGGGTCCCGCGTAGCCCACGACGCCGGGACCGGCCGCCCTCACTCGCTGCCCCGGACGCACGGCGAGATCGGTTCCACGGTGCCCGGCGAGCCAGGGCCGCGACGGCGGAGCGAACGGGCGCAGCACCTGGACCTGCCCGTCCACGGGCAGCCCCCAGCGAAGGTGATCACCCGGGGACCGCGAGGGCGCCGTGCCACCCGGCGCGGCTGCGGCGGGCGGGGTCGAGGCGGAGGGGTGGTGGCGTGGTCCGGTGGTCGAGGCGGTCGTAGTGACCGAGGCGGTCGTGGTGGTCGCCGAGGGCTGGAATGGGGGCGGTGACATGGTGATGAGGGCCATGAGGGACACCAGGGCCAGGCGGGCGATCGAAAGGCGCATGGCAGGAGACTGTCTTCGAACAACGCACCCCGGCTGGACCGAATCTGATTCTGTGCATAACCGGCCACCGATGTCTGGATGACCATGTCGCGGTGGAGCAGGCGTCGGAGTGAGGAGGAGCTGTGGAGGTCGGTGCGATCATCGGTGGGCTCGGAGCGGAGGTCGGGCTCGATCTTCCGGCGGCGCACGTGGTGGGCGATGATCCGGTGCTTCCTTCCGTGTTCCGGGTCGGGACGGCCGCGGCCGCCTGCGTCGGTGCGGTCACCGGCGCCGTCGCATTGTGGTGGCGGAGGTCCGGGATGGCGCCCGAGGTCGACGTCCGGGAGGCAGCGGTCGCGTTCCGGGACGAACGCTACTTCCGCATAGACGGAACGACGCCGGCTCTTTGGGCGCCGCTGTCGGGGGACTACCGGACCGCCGGTGACGGATGGGTGCGGCTGCACTGCAATTTCGACCACCACCGCGATGCCGTACTGCACGCGCTGCGGTTGCCCGAGGGCGCGCAGAGGTCCGCTGTGGCCGCCGCCTGCGCGAGACGCGCGGCATCGGACATCGAGGAGGCGGTGGCGCGGGTCGGGGGTTGCGCGGCCGCCATGCGGAGTCGCGCGCAGTGGCAGGCGCATCCGCAGGGCGTCGCCGTCGGAGGACTCCCGTTGATCGGCCTCCGTCGTCTTGACGAGCCTTCTCCAGGGTCTGCCGCATTCGCCGTTTCCGTCGCACCCGACGGTTTCCCGGGATCCAGCGATTCCCGGCGATCCGACCCTTCGGCGGGGGCCGGTCTCACTTCACTGCCCGGGTCTTCTGCCGGCTCCGGCACGATCGCGCATCCTGGTCCTCCTGACGGCCCCCGGTCGGCTCCGGGGCCTGGTTCTGCCGCGTGGTCCGGATCCGCGGCGGAGTTCGGAGCCTTCGCCTCGGCTGCTGTCTTCGCAGGTGGAGCGGCTCGTGAGGGAGCCGTGGGAGGGGGCGGGCGTCCGCTGGAGGGGGTTCGGGTGCTCGATCTCACCCGGGTGATCGCCGGTCCGGTGGCGACGCGGACACTGGCGGCGTACGGCGCCGAGGTTCTGCGGGTCGGCGCGGCACACCTGCCGGAGGTCCCCGGTCTGGTGATCAGCACGGCGCTGGGCAAGCGGTCCTGCGAGATCGACCTGCGCACCCCGGAGGGCGCGGCCGCGTTCAGAGAGCTGGTGGCGAGTGCGGACGTGGTCGTCCAGTCCTATCGGCCGGGGGCGCTGGCGCGGCTGGGGTTCGGCCCGCGTGAGCTGGCGGCCATGCGGGCGGATGCCATGGGGGCGCGGCGAGGGCTCGTCTGCGTGGACATCTCGGCGTACGGCTCGCGCGGGCCATGGGCGGGACGGCGCGGGTTCGACAGCCTGGTCCAGATGGCCTGCGGCATCGCGCACGAGCAGGGGGAGGGGGCTCGTCCCGTGCCGTTGCCGGCTCAGGTGCTCGACCACGCGACCGGCTGGCTCGCCGCTCTGGGGGCGATCGCTGGGCTGCTTCGCAGCGAGAGGGAAGGCGGGTCGTGGCATGTCGAGCTGTCGCTCGCCCGTACAGCCCTCTGGCTGGACGGGCTCGGCCGGGTCGACGGCATGGCGGCACCCGAGCCGCGGGTCGGCGATCTGCTGGAGGAGATGGAGAGCTCGTTCGGCAAGCTCACCTACGTCCGTGCCCCGGGGGCGGTCGCCGACGTCCGGCCCTTCTGGTCCGCACCCCCGCCCCGCCGCGGAGAGCATCCCCCAACCTGGGTGTAGAGGCGCGCATCCCCCACCTGTACGGAGAAGGCCGGGGCCGGTCTCGTCTGGGAGGGCGCGGGCTGACGCCGGGGCTCGTAGCCAGGCGGCAGAGATCCTCTCACCTGAAGGAGAAGGCTGGGGGCGGTCTTGTTCGGGGAGGGCGCGAGTTGACGTCAGGGCTGGTGGCCAGGCGATCGAGATCCTCCGACCTGGGTGTCGAGGCGAGCATCCACCCAACTGGATGGAGAAGGCCGGGGGCGGTCTTGTTCAGGGAGGGGGTGAGCTGACGCGAGGGCTCGTGGCCAGGCGATCGGAGTCCTTCCCCACCAGTGGCCACCAGGCAGCGGGTCCTCCGGAGAGGCCGAACCGGTGATCAGCGGGCTTGTGCGGCTCCTTCCTGCTCCCCCTGGCGGCCGACTTGAGGGCGCTCGCCGTGGCGTGGCGTCTGGGGGACGCTGACGGTTCCGGGGGGTGCCATGCGGGGGCGAAATCGCGATCATGCCTTGCTCTCACTGTGGGGAACCCCGTGCGGTGGGCGGGGCGCGGCTTGGTTCCGGGTACACTTTTGGTGGCTCGCCAAGCGGGCCGACTTCGCACGCCCACAGGCGATTCGTCCTCTCGGTCCGGGTTTCGATCCGGATGGGACGACTCAGGGCGTCAGGGCGGGAGCCAAAGGCTTCCGCGGACAACCGAGAAACGCGCCCTCGCGGCGCTCTACCCAGGAGGACCATTACTCATGGCCCCCGTCGTCACCATGCGGCAGATGCTCGAGAGCGGCGTCCACTTCGGGCACCAGACCCGGCGCTGGAACCCGAAGATGAAGCGCTTCATCCTCACCGAGCGCAACGGCATCTACATCATCGACCTGCAGAAGTCGCTGTCCTTCATCGACCGCGCCTATGACTTCGTCAAGGAGACGGTCGCCCACGGCGGCACCATCCTGTTCATCGGCACCAAGAAGCAGGCCCAGGAGGCCATCGCCGAGCAGGCCGCGCGGGTCGGCATGCCCTACGTCAACCAGCGCTGGCTGGGCGGCATGCTCACGAACTTCTCCACCGTGCACAAGAGGCTCCAGCGTCTGAAGGAGCTCGAGGAGCTCGACTTCGACAACGTGGCAGGCTCCGGGCTCACCAAGAAGGAGCTCCTGATGCGCCGCCGCGAGAAGGACAAGCTCGAGCGCACCCTCGGCGGCATCCGGGACATGGCCCGGGTCCCGAGCGCGGTGTGGGTCGTCGACACCAAGAAGGAGCACATCGGGATCAGCGAGGCCCGTAAGCTCAACATCCCGGTCGTCGCCATCCTCGACACCAACTGCGACCCCGACGAGGTCGACTACCCGATCCCGGGCAACGACGACGCCATCCGCGCCGTCAGCCTGCTCACCCGCGTGATCGCCGACGCCGTGGCCGACGGCCTGATGGCGCGCGCCGGCGCGACCCGCGGCGACGAGAAGCCCTCCCCCGCCGCCGAGCCGCTGGCCGAGTGGGAGCGCGAGCTGCTCGCCCGCACGGACGAGGAAGCCGCCGCTCCGGAAGCCGCCGCCGAGGCCCCCGCCCAGGAGGACGCCCCGGCAGCTCCCGCCGCGGAGGCCGCGGAGCCCGCCGAGGCTGCCGAGGTCACCGAGGCCGCGGACGCCACCGAGGAGGCCACTCCGGCCGCTCCCGCCGCCGAGGCCGAGGGCACCGAGCAGCAGGGCTGAGGCTCCGTCAGGCCGTACGGGCACCTGCCGTACGGCGAGCAAGTCTCTTCACGGGTGGGTGCGCTGACCAGGGGCGCACCCACCCGATCCACGACGACTCGACGAGGAAAAGACAATGGCTTCCGTGAACATGGCCGACGTCAAGCGGCTTCGTGAGCTGACCGCCGCCGGCATGATGGACTGCAAGAAGGCCCTGGAGGAGTCCGAGGGCGACTTCGACAAGGCCGTCGACATCCTGCGCGTCAAGGGCGCCAAGGACGTCGGCAAGCGCGAGGCGCGCACCGCCTCCAACGGCCTGATCGCCGTCAAGCACGAGGGCGAGTCGCTCGCCGCGCTGCTCGAGCTCAACTGCGAGACCGACTTCGTCGCCAAGGGTGAGCGCTTCCAGGAGCTGGCCGCCCGCGTCGTCGCCCACGTCCTCGCCACCCGGCCGACCGACGTGCCGAGCCTGCTGGAGTCCGAGCTGGACGGCAAGACCGTCAAGGAGCACCTCGACGAGGCCAACGCCGCGCTCGGCGAGAAGATCGAGATCCGTCGCTTCGTCGTGCTCGACGGCGGCTTCGTCGCCTCCTACATGCACAAGACCGACCCGCAGCTGCCCCCGGCCGTGGGCGTGCTGGTGCAGCTCGACACCCCCAACGCCGAGCTGGCCAAGGACATCGCGCAGCACACCGCGGCGATGGCGCCCAAGTACCTCAGCCCCAACTCCGTCCCGGCCGACGTGATCGAGAAGGAGCGCACGGTCTTCGAGCAGATGACCCGCGAGGAGGGCAAGCCGGAGGCCGCCGTCGGCAAGATCGTCGACGGCCGCATCAACGGCTGGTACAAGGACTTCACCCTCCTTGAGCAGGCCTTCGTCAAGGACAACAAGAAGACGATCGGCAAGCTCGCGGCCGAGGCCGGGGTGAAGGTCCTGGGCTTCGCTCGCTACAAGGTCGGTCAGGCATAGGCTTAACCCCGAGAGGGACCTGACCAGCTCATCATCATCACCGAGGAGGCCGCCGTCGTGCAGGAGAACCATCGATCCGCTACGCCGGCGGTCTCGTCGTACGACGGGCCGCTCCGCTGGAAGCGCGTCATGTTGAAGCTGTCCGGCGAGGCGTTCGCGGGCGCCGAGCCACTGGGCATCGACCCTGTGGTGGTCGCCAAGCTCGCCGACTCGGTCGCCGAGGCCGTGCGCGAGGGTGTGCAGGTCGCGGTGGTCGTCGGCGGAGGGAACATGTTCCGCGGCGCCGCGCTGTCCGAGCGCGGCATGGACCGCGCCAGGGCCGACTACATGGGCATGCTGGGCACGGTCATCAACTGCCTCGCCCTGCAGGACTTCCTGGAGAAGCGCGGCGTCGAGACACGGGTGCAGACGGCCATCACGATGCAGCAGGTCGCCGAGCCGTTCCTGCCCCGGCGCGCCATCCGCCACCTCGAGAAGGGGCGCGTGGTCATCTTCGGCGCCGGGCTCGGCTCGCCGTTCTTCTCCACTGACACCTGCGCCGCCCAGCGTGCCCTGGAGGTCGGTGCGGAGGCCGTGCTCAAGGGCACTCAGGTCGACGGGGTCTACGACTCCGACCCGCGCAAGAACCCCGACGCCGTCCGCTTCGACCAGCTCGAGTACAGCGAGGTGCTGACGCGGGGTCTCGGAGTCATGGATGCCACCGCGATCAGCCTGTGCATGGACAACGGCCTGCCCATCGTGGTCTTCGACCTGATGGGTGAGGGGAACATCCTGCGGGCGGTCCGCGGTGAGAAGATCGGCACGCTGGTGAGTCCGGCAGGGAAATAGGGAGCCGCTGTGATCGACGAAACCCTCTTCGAAGCCGAGGAGAAGATGGACAAGGCGGTCGCGGTCGCCAAGGAGGACTTCGCGGCGATCCGCACCGGCAGAGTCAGCCCCTCTATGTTCAACAAGATCAATGTCGACTACTACGGGTCGCCGACCCCGGTGCAGCAGCTGGCCTCGTTCCACGTTCCCGAGGCCCGCATGGTGATCATCCAGCCCTACGACAAGGGTTCGATGACCGCCATCGAGAAGGCGATCCGCGACAGCGACCTCGGGGTCAACCCCGGCAACGACGGCGCGGTGATCCGGGTGGTGTTCCCCGAGCTTTCCGAGGAGCGCCGCCGGGAGTACATCAAGGTCGCGAGAGGCAAGGCCGAGAGCAGCAAGGTCTCGGTGCGCAACATCCGCCGCCACGCCAAAGAGACCCTCGACAAGATGGTCAAGGACGGCGAGGCAGGCGAGGACGAGGTGCGCCGCGCCGAGAAGGAGCTCGACGACCTCACCCAGAAGCACGTCGCCAAGATCGACGAGCTGCTGAAGCACAAGGAATCCGAGCTGCTCGAAGTCTGAGCGCGCAGCGGTTCTGCAAGGTCAGGTTGGGGCGCTTCCACTCCGGTGTCGGCCGTGGGGGAGCGCCCTCGCCGCGTTCGGCGTCCACCGTCCCCCTTCCCGCCACCTCCGGCGGTACTGGCAGAGTGGGTCACCGAACGTGGTCGTCGCACGAGAGTGGGATCACTGTGGAAGGTACGGCGGCGGACGGCACCGGCCCGGCCCGAGGCCAGAGGGCCGGCGCTCGCCCGCCCGGACGCCCGGGAGGCGGCGAGCCCCCGGGCGCCGGAGGCGCCGCCGCGGAGCACGGTGACAGCGCGGGGGGTCCCACGATTCCGGATGACGCCGATTTCCCCGTGAACGGCACCGGCTCGGGCCGGGGCGCGGGCGCGGGTGACGGCGCCGCCGCCCCGAACGGCCCGAGCGGTCCGGGCGGCGACGCCGGCGGCGGCGCGGGAAAGCCCGGGCGCATCCGCACCGGGCGCGACCTGCCCGCGGCGGTCGCGGTCGGGGTGGCCCTGGGCGCCGTGGTCATCGGGTCTCTCTACTTCGTCAAGGTGCTCTTCCTGGTCGTGGTCCTGGCGGCGGTCGGCGTCGGCGTCATCGAGATGGTCCGCGCGTTCGCCGTGCGGGACGCCAAGGTGTCGACGCCGATCGTGCTGGCGGGCCTGGTCGCCATGCTCGCGGGAGCATACTGGGGCGGCCCTATCTGGTTGCTGGGCGCGTTCACGCTGACCGTGCTGGTGCTGCTCAGCGGGCGCATGCTCCAGGGCGCCGAGGGGTACGTCCGCGACGCCTCGGCCAGCGTCCTGACGGCCGTGTACCCCGCGCTGATCGCCGGGTTCGTGCCGCTGATGCTCAGCCATGACGATGGTCCCGACCGGGTGGTCATCTTCGTCGCCGTCACGGTGTGCAGTGACATCGGCGGCTACTTCGCCGGCATCCTCTTCGGCAGGCACAAGATGTCGATCATCAGCCCGAAGAAGACCTGGGAGGGTTTCGCCGGGTCCGTGCTCGCGTGCGTGCTGTGCGGGGCGCTGATGGTCCGGTTCCTGCTTCTGGGCCAGCTCTGGCAGGGCGCCGTGGTGGGCGTCGTGGTCGCCGTCTGCGCCACGCTGGGCGATCTCGTCGAGTCGGTGATCAAGCGCGATCTCGGGATCAAGGACATGGGGAACGTGTTGCCGGGCCACGGCGGCATGATGGACCGTCTCGACTCGCTGCTCGCCACGCTGTTCCCCGTCTGGCTGCTCCTGGCCGTCTTCATCCCCGTCTGACGCTCCGCGCGCGCGTGGCGGCGGGCCGTGCTCAGGGGATTCGTCCCGACAGCGGCAGCGCCTGGTGGCCCTGCTCGGCGACCAGCCCCAGCTCCCGCTCGGTGACCGGCACCAGCCACAGCCACCGCACCTCGTCGCCGCTGAACGCGAACCCCGAAAGGTCCGGCAGCCCCGGCACGGTGTCGACCAGCAGCGCTCCCTGATAGGCGGGGCCGAGGGGGAAGGACGCCGGCTCGCGGTACCAGCGCGCCGTGTGGCCGTGCCCGAGCCAGGTGACCGAGTGCCACGGATAGCGTGCCAGCCACAGGAACAGCTGCGCCGCCTCCGTCGCCTCGCCCCGGGTGGCCACGGCGAGTTCGACGCGCGCGTAGGTGTCCGGCGCGTCGATGTACTGCTCGACCGTGGGCATGCGCTGGCAGCTCATCCCCACCGTGGACAGCACGGTGTACCCGTCCTGCGGGCGTTCGGTGATGCCCACGGCCGGCAGCAGGTCGCCGCCGACGTCCCAATATCGCGCGGCCGGGCCGACCCGGGCGTCCAGGTGGCTCATGACGAACTGCTGGAAGGACGGCCACGCGGCGTCGCCGTGCCGCCACTCCCAGTAGGAGCGGGCCTTGGCGATGCGCGGTGCGAGCCCTTCGAGCGCATCCGCCAGGGGCCAGGCGAACGGCGACTCCCCGACGGCGTCCCTCGCGTACCCGGGCATGCCGCGCTCCAGGTCGGCCCAGCCGGGAATCACCGCGATGAGCTCGCCGTTGCGATACAGGGCGGCGCCGTCGCCCTCCTCGAACCACAGCACTTCCAGCTCGGCGGCCGTGAACGGAGGCGTGCCCTCGGGGACGCGGGTGTTGCCGAGGGGCATGACGGGGGTCTGGCCCGACTCGATGCGCGCCAGGTCGACGGAGGAGGGCGCGGGTCCATGGTTGGCGAGCCACACGGCTCCGTGAATCCCGCCTTCGGCGTCGCGCAGGTAAGCTACCGACGACAACCCGTCGTGCTCGACGGTCACCACACGACTGCCGTAGGGGCTGGTGTCGGTGAGAACGACATCGGTGATGCCCAACGCGCATCCGCCTTTCCGGTGAACGTCTCCCCGTTCGGCTGAGGATCGCAATAGATCACACGGAATGGCTGTCCAATGCAGCTTCCGGCAAACCGTTAAGAGAAGGACATGTCCGCCGAGCTAACCTTTGTCGCCCCCCGACGGGCAAAGCCCTCACGTCACCTGGCCGACCTGTCCATGGCGGAGCGTCGTACGGCCGTCACCGAGCTGGGTGAGAAGCCTTTCCGCGCCGACCAGCTCTCGCGGCACTACTTCGAGCGGCTGACCACCGACCCCGAGCACATGACCGACCTGCCGGCGTCGTCGCGCGACCGGCTGGTGACGAGCCTGATGCCCAGCCTGCTGACCTCGGTACGCGAGATCACCTGTGACGACGGCACCACGCGCAAGACGCTGTGGCGGCTCTTCGACGGGGCGCTCGTCGAGTCGGTGCTGATGCGCTACCCCGACCGCGTGACCATCTGCGTGTCCTCCCAGGCCGGGTGCGGCATGAACTGCCCGTTCTGCGCGACGGGGCAGGCCGGGCTGACCCGCAACATGTCCACGGCCGAGATCGTCGAGCAGGTCGTGGCCGGCGCCCGTGCGCTGGCCAGGGACGAGGTGCCCGGCGGGCCGGGACGGGTGAGCAACATCGTCTTCATGGGCATGGGCGAGCCGCTGGCCAACTACAAGGCCGTGATCGGCGCGGTGCGCCGCATGGTCGACCCCGCGCCCGAGGGCCTCGGCATCTCCGCCCGGGGCGTCACCGTCTCCACGGTCGGCCTCGTCCCCGCCATCGAGAAGCTCTCGAAGGAGGGCCTGCCGGTGACGCTGGCCGTCTCGCTGCACGCCCCGGACGACGAGCTGCGCGACACGCTGGTCCCCGTCAACACCCGCTGGAAGGTCGGCGAGGTGCTGGACGCGGCCTGGAACTACGCCGCCACCACCAAGCGGCGCGTCTCGATCGAGTACGCCCTGATCAAGGACATCAACGACCAAGAGTGGCGGGCCGACCTGCTCGGCCGCCTGCTCAAGGGCAAGCTGGTGCACGTCAACCTGATCCCGCTCAACCCGACCCCCGGCTCCAAGTGGACGGCCTCACGTCCCGAGGACGAGCGGGCCTTCGTTCGCCGGCTGGAGTCGCACGGGGTGGCCGTCACGGTGCGCGACACGCGAGGCCGCGAGATCGACGGCGCCTGCGGCCAGCTCGCCGCCGCGCCGGAGGCCTGAGATCACACATATCTGATCGCGTTCGCCATCAGCGCGAGCAGGAGCAGGGCCCCGGCGCCGATCACGAGCATGCGCCAGAACGCCGCCCACGCGGCCGACTTGGCGGGCGGGATCTTGTCCGCCGCGTCCGCCGCTGCCTTGATCGCCCTGCCCCAGCCCGCCCACGTGTCGACGGCGCGCTGGAAATTGCGCCCGACGATGAACAGGATGGTGGCGATCAGGATGATGATGAGAACGCGGCCGTCCGAACGGTCCATTGGCGTACTCCTGCCGGGGGAAGCGGGATCACGTCCTCCGAACTTATTGCACTCCTTCGCGGGCGCGAGCGGAAACGGCTGAGCGCGTTCCGCCTGGTAGAGGCGAGGGCTACAGAAAGTCGTCGATATATCCGCTTAAACTCCGGCGGGCTGCGCCGAAACGATATGCGCGCAAAATGGCCTTGATTTCCGGCATGCCGGCATGAGTAATGCATGCTGCGTGAAGGCGTCACGAAATGGGCCGCCATTCGCCGTCCGCCGCCGCCCGGCGCCCGCACTCCGCGGGCCCGATCGGCCTCGGGGCGGCTGCGGTGGTATGACTGGTGCCGACCGCGAGACCGATGGGGCAGGAGCGCATGCCGGCTGTTCAGGAAGAGAGCAAGGCGGCCGGCCAGGCCGTGGACATCTACACCGACGGAGCGTGCAGCGGGAATCCCGGTCCCGGCGGCTGGGGCGCGGTGCTGCGCTACGGCCGCACCGAGAAGGAGCTGTACGGCGGTGAGGCGGGGACGACCAACAACCGCATGGAGCTGATGGCCGCGATCATGGCCCTTGAGAGTCTCACCCGGCCGGTCGCCGTCCGCCTGCACACCGACAGCCAGTACGTCCGCAACGGGATCACCCAGTGGGTGCGCGGATGGAAGCGCAACGGCTGGAAGACGGCCGCCAGGCAGCCGGTCAAGAACGTCGACCTCTGGCAGCGCCTCGACGCGGCCACCGCCCGGCACACCGTCGAATGGCTCTGGGTCAAGGGGCACTCGGGTCACCCCGAGAACGACCGTGCCGACGCCCTCGCCCGCCGAGGCGCGGAGCAGGCCCGTTCCTCTCCCGGCGCCGCCCGCCCCGCCTGAGTCCAGGGCGCTTGTGCGGCTTTTTGCGTAGTCGCCCGGACGTGACGATGGAAACCTCGGCTGGAGTCACACCGACCATACGAGGAGGCCGACATGCGCGCCCTGATCCCCGCCAGCCCCCGCCAGTTCGCCGCGGCCTTCATCGAGGGGCTCCGGGTCATCAGCCGCCGCACCCGCGCCTCCTGAGGGCGCGCGACGCGCGACCTGGCCGCCCGGCACCGGGTGTCGAAGGCGGTTGAGCGGCGGCGGGCACGCAATGATGGCAGCGAGTCCATCTGGTCGCCGACAGGAGCCGTGAATGCGCATCGGTGTTGTCTTCCCGCAAACAGAGCTCGGCTCGGACGCGGGCGCGGTGCGCGCCTACGGGCAAGGGGTCGAGGACCTCGGCTTCCGGCACGTGATGGCCTACGACCACGTCGTCGGCGCCGACCCCGCGATCCACCAGGGCTGGAAGGGCCCGTACGACGTGCGCACCACCTTCCACGAGCCGATGGTCATGTTCGGGTACCTCGCCGCGGTGACCTCTCTGGAACTGGTCACCTCCATCATCATCCTCCCGCAACGGCAGACGGCCCTGGTGGCCAAGCAGGCGGCCGAGGTCGACCTCCTCACCGCCGGCCGCTTCCGCCTGGGCGTGGGGCTGGGATGGAACGCGGTCGAGTACGAGGCGCTCGGCCAGGACTTCGCCACTCGCGGCAGGCGCATCGAGGAGCAGGTGGGACTGCTGCGCCGGTTGTGGACCGAACAGACCGTCACCTTCCACGGCGAGTACGACCGGATCAACGGAGCGGGCCTCGCGCCTCTGCCGGTGCAGCGGCCGATCCCCGTCTGGTTCGGCGGGGAGTCACCCCCGGCGTACCGGCGCGCCGGCAGGCTGGCGGACGGCTGGTTCCCGCAGATGTCTCCGGGCCCGAAACTGCAGGAAGCCAAGGCGATGGTGGACGAGGCCGCCGCGCGGGCGGGGCGTGATCCCTCGGCCCTCGGCATGGAGGGCCGGCTCAATTGGCGGGGCGACCCGGATGAGGCGGCCGATCTGGCCCGCCAGTGGCGGGAGGCCGGCGCCACTCACATCGCCGTCAACACCATGAAGGCGGGCCTGGGCTCGGTCGACGAGCACCTCGCGGCGCTGCGGAGCGCGGCCGAGACACTCGGGCTGCGCAGAGACTAGGCCGGTGGCCGGTCCGACGGTCCCCCGGTCCCGGTCCCCCGGTCCCGGTCGCCGGCAGGCGGAGCCCGCCAGGGCCGTGGGCGGTCTGGGAGGAGGCGCGGCGCCGTCAGGCGCGGCAGACGATCTCTCCGTGGAGCACGGTGAACCAGCCGTCTTCGGACGCGCCCCACTCGCGCCACGCCTCACTGATGCGTTCGAGGTCGGCGAGGGTGGCCAGGCCGTACGACACGGCCTGCTCGGCCATGGCCGATCCTGTGACGCGGTCGGCCCACAGGCCGCTCCACCACGCCCGGTCGTCGGGCGTGGCGAAGCACCACACCGAGGCCGTGGCGGTGATGTCGGTGAACCCGGCCTGGCGGGCCCAGGAGAGCAGGCGGCGTCCGGCGTCCGGTTCCCCGCCGTTCGCTCGGGCCAGCCTCCGGTACAGAGCCACCCACTCGTCGAGCACCGGCATCTCCGGATACCAGGTGAAGGCGGCGTAGTCGGAGTCGCGGGCGGCGACCACCCCGCCCGGCCGGCAGGCCCGCCGCATCGCCGCCAGGGCGCCGACGGGGTCGGCGACGTGCTGGAGCACCTGGTGGGCGTGCACCACGTCGAAGGAGCCCTCAGGGTGGGCCAGGTCGTAGACGTCGCCGACCTCGTAGGAGAGGTTGTCAAGGCCCGCGGAGACGGCCGCCTCCGCGGCCCGCGTGATGACGCTCTCGCTCTGGTCGATGCCCACGACGAGCCCCGGGGCGACGCGCTCGGCCAAGTCGGCGGTGATGGTGCCCGGCCCGCAGCCCACGTCCAGCAGTGACATGCCGGAACGCAGATGCGGCAGCAGATACGCGGCCGAGTTGGCCGCCGTCCGCCAGGTGTGCGAGCGCAGCACGGACTCGTGATGCCCATGGGTGTAGACGGCGCGTGAGGCCGGCATGGTCTTCATCTCCTCGGGTGGGCGGATGCGGCGAGCCTAGCTCTCTATCCAGGATTCGAGAAGAATCGTCTCTTATGATGAGACGCCTTGCGGGCACGGTCCAGTGACCGACGTGCGAGGGGCGGGGGGCGCGCGGTGCGGCCGGCTACGGACGCGTGCGGCGGAGGCGGATGTAGGCGAACAGGGCCGCCGCGCACCAGCCGGCGGTGATGGCGGCGAGGCCGGGGAGCGAGCGGCTGAGGAAGTCGCTCTGCCCAGCCGCGCGCATCCAGCCGAGGATCGGGACCGTCAGCCAGATCACGGGCGCGAGGTTGACCAGGAGGATGGCCGCGTACCCGCCGAGCAGGATTAGGGCCGAGGCCGCCGGATCGGGAAGGATCGGCCGGCTGGTCAGCGCCCCGAGAGCGATGCCGGTGAGGAGCGAGAGCAGGTGCAGCGCGAGCCCGCCGAGCAGCACGCCGAGACCGGGCGTCGCGGTGAAGCCGATGGCCAGCGGAACGGCGAGCGCGAGCACGGCCAGCACGGCGTCGACCGCGGCCGCCGCGATCAGGCCGGCCGCCACCTCACGCCCGGGGCGCCCGGCGGCTGTGCCGGAGACCAGCCGCTGCATGTCCGGTTCGGTGTCGAGCAGGCCGCGGGCCGCCCACCCGAAGACGGGGACCAGCAGCGCCGCCGAGTCGGCGTAGGAGGAGAGCTCCTGTCCTAGGTTCACCCGCACGGAGTACAGGACGATCATGATGACCAGCAGGCCGGCGAACGGGTGGATGACGCGGTGCGACCGCACGTAGGCCTCGATCTTGAACCGGGTGAGGGACGCCGTGGGCCTCATCGTGCCTCGTTTCCTTCGGTCCGCACGCCGCGGATCACGGCCTGGTAGCCGTCGGCCTGGAGCTTGCGGGTGACCGCCTCGGCGTCACCGGCGTCCACCAGGATCTCGATGACGGCGGTGCCGGGGGCCGCCGAGGTGAGGACGTCGTGGTCCATCCGGATCACCGTCCCGTCGCCGACGTGGAGCCGCGCGAGTGCCGGGCGCCCGGTGAGGCCGTTCTGGTGGTCGCTGACCACGACGATGCCGCCCGCCGCCGCGACCTCCTCGACGATGCCGGGCAGCTCCGCGCGGGCCTGCGCGTCCAGGCCGGAGAACGGCTCGTCCAGGATGAGCAGGCCGGGCGGCGCCAGCAGGGCCTGCGCGAGGCCGACCTTGTGCGCGCTTCCCTTGGACAGGTCGCGGAGAGGCACGTCGAGGAGCGCCGCCATGCCGAGGCGGTCCACCCAGGGGTCGATCGACGTGGGCGTGAGGCCGCGGACGGCCGCCATGCGGGAGAGGTAGGCGATCACGGTGAACGGCTGCTCGACCGGGAAGATCTCGGGGGCGTACCCGACGACCGGCGGGCGGCCGGTGACGCGGCCCCTGGTCGGAGGCGTGGTCCCCGCGAGGAGCCTCAGCAACGTGGACTTGCCCGCGCCGTTGCGCCCCGTCACCTCGGCGACCGTGCCCGGCGGCAGGTCGAGGTCGACACCGTGCAGGACCCAGGGGGCGCGGCGGGCGTAACGGAAGGAGAGATTCGCGAGCCGCATAGGCGGGCAAGCTTACCGGTCAGCCGCTAACTGCCTGGATTTCCCCATGTCATGCGTTCAGAATGGTAAAGGAGGGGAATAAAGGCCGGGCTGTGAACCTGGAGGATACGGCGTGAACCGCTTTCCACGCGTGCTGGGTGTGCGGACCGGCTATGACCCCGACCAGGTCGACGCGCTGATCCAGCGCATCGAGGCGACCCTCGGCCGCGGCGTTCTGGACGGTCCCCCGATCACGGCGGACGAGATCCGCAACGCGCGCTTCAGAACCAAGCTGGGCGGATATCACGAATTGGCCGTCGACTACGCGCTCGACGCCTTCGTGATCGCGGTGGAGATCCACGGCCAGTCGCCCGTGGCGCCCGGGGTCGTGGAACCCGGGCCGGTTCCGTCGCCCGCCTCTTCCGCGGCACCGTCCGCCTCTTCCACGGTGTCACCCGTCTCTTCCGGGGCGCCGTCCGTCCCCAGGCCCCGCGTCGTCGCCCACCCTGTCGTGGAACCGTCGCGGGAGAAGTCCGCGTTCGAGCCGTTCCGGCCGGCGCGGGCTCGCGAGACGCCGGCTCGCGAGACGCCCAGGGCCGGCTCGCTGTTCGAGCCGGCGACGCCGATGTCCGCCTTCTCCGCACCCCAGGCGGCGCCGGTTCCCGAGAGGACGCGCGCCGCGCCCGCGCCGGCGGCACCGGACGACGACGAGGACGACGCGCCCACTCTGCCGGGCATGCCCAAGGTGACGGCGCAGGGTCCCATCCCAGGCGAGGCCGGCTCGCCCAGCGCGCCCGGCAGGGGAGGCCCTGGTGAGAGCGCCTCAGGTCAGGGAGGTCCAGGCCAGAGCGTTCCCGGCCAAGGCGCTCCCGGTCAGGGAGGCCCCGGTCAGGGTGTATCAGGTCAAGGAGGTCCCGGTCGGAGCGTCCCTGGTCAGGGAGGCCTCAGTGCGGGAGGGCCCGGCGTGCTCGGCGCCGCGGGGACGCCGCCTCCGCCGCCGATGGCGGGGCCGCCGGGGACGCGCATCTCCACGCAGCCGGGGACGGGGTCGTTGGCGGCGGCCTGGCTGGAGGAGCAGGCGACGCGGGTCGAGCGCGTGCTGTTCCGCCCCGCCCGGCTCGGGGCCGGGTACAACGAGGACGAGGTCGACGTCTTCCTCGACCACGTGGTGGCGACCCTGCGTGGGACCAGCGAGCATGCGCTGACGGCCGAGCAGGTCAGGAAGGCCACCTTCTCGACGGTCGTCTTCAAGACCGGGTACGCCGTGACCCAGGTGGACGCGTTCCTCGCGGAGGTGGCGGGCGTCCTCGACCGTCGGGAGGCCCTCGTCGGCGAGCAGGAGCAGCACGTATAGCCCGCCCGCACAGTCCGGATGGCCCGGTACTTCCACGGGCGCTGACCGGTGGACCGCCGTACAGCGGCGCCGATGCCGCCGTACCACCTCCCACCGCTTCGGCGCCGAGCCGGGGGTTCCGAGGCGGAGGTGGCGGTGGAGTCGCTCCAGGGGTCTGGGACGCTCGGGCTGCCGAGTGCGCTCGGGGGTGGGGATGAGCGGTGGGGGCGCTCAGGAGAGCCGGGAGGGGTTCCGAGGCGGAGGTGCGGCGGGCGGCTCGCCCTATGGGTGCTGGGGCGCTCGGGCTGCCGAGTGCGCTCGGGGGTGGGGATGAGCGGTGGGGGCGCTCAGGAGAGCCGGGAGGGTTCCGAGGCGGAGGTGCGGCGGTGGAGTCGCTCCAGGGGTGCTGGGGCGCTCGGGCTGCC